>DASYBA010000434.1:0-14419 GCA_036501005.1 Candidatus Xenobia bacterium
CGATGCCCATCAACGTATAGAACAGGTTCGGATGACCGGTGGCGATCTGCAGGTGCGCGGTCTGGTCGCCCACGTCCACGCACTGGACGGTGGCCATCGTCGGCCATCCCAGCGTGCCGCTGTTCGCCCGAAAGTAGAGCCGGGGATACCAGCCATCCGCCTCCAACGGTGCGCACGAGCCCGGTGGACGAACTGTGACCGTCTGGGCCAGAAAGGCCTGCTGGGCTTCCGTCCAGGGCTCGTTGGCGAGTTGCCGCCGAGCCATGTCCTCCAGCATGCCGACATGCCGGGCGAGGCGCTGGAAATACCCCATGACCGGCGGCAAAGCCAACCGAGCACTCAGAAAGTCGCTCAATTGCCGCACCAGCTTCTGCCCCTTGGCCGCCCAACGCCCGACCGCGGCGTAGAACTCCGGATACGGGTCGACCGCGGCGGCGGGAAACTCGCAGACTGCGCCCCACGTCCGCGACTCCCGGGCGTATAGAATGGTGTCGTGCCGCAACTCTGCCCAGCCCGTCATCTGGGCGTTCAACATGCGACGCGCCCAGGTCTCGCTGTGGCAGAGCGGGGGCGTACCGGCTGGGGGGCAGGACAGCGTGCGCAGACATGACAGCCAACCCATGTACAGGCTCTCTTCCCAGGCCTCCGGCGGCAGCGCATCGACATAGGCTCGCAGCGTGCTGACCGGGTTTTGCGCCAGGCGAGTCGCCAGCTCGCTATCGAACACGATGCTGGCGACGTCCAGGCCACCCGGCAGGACGCACTCCGTCGACAGCAGGCTTTCCAACACCTCGCTGTCCAGTCCCCGGGCCGGGCCCAGCAGGTGAAACACGATGGGCCCCCCCGGCGCTCGAGGCAGATCGCGGAAGTCGCCCCGCCACATGGCGAGGTCGAACACCGTGACGTGGTCAGGCGGTCCAGCCAGGGCCGAGAGCGCATCGCGGTAGGCCCGCAAGGCCCGGGGACAAGCCGTCTCCGCCACCTTGGCCAGGTGCTGCGCGGCAGCCAGGCCCTCTGTATCGGGTTCGTCGTCGCAATTGGCGAGGAAGATGGGCAGCGCGTTCAGCCACGCTCGAGCGTGGTCGTAAGCGGTGGGCACCGAACGCTGGCTGTTGGCGGGCTGGAGGCTCCGCCAGTCCAGCTCGTAGCCCCGGTTGAACAGGCGCACCGTGCGGCGGGCAGACTCGCCGGGGGTGGCAATCCACCAGGCCAGGTTGGCGATACGCTCCTCGCTTTGCGGGTCGGGGGCGCGGGTGACGCCCAGCGGCGCCATATCGGGAAAGGCTGCCAACGCCTTGCGAATCTGGCGGGCGGTCAGGGTCACCGATTCGTAGCCCGACCGCCCCACCAGCCACTCCGCATCCGATAGCTGGCTCTCCGCACACACCCCGAAGCGAGGTTTCGCCCCGGCCGGCTTGAGCGGCAGGATGAGCCGTTTAGCATACATGCTCTTGTATCGAACGGTCTGGGAGGAAATGTACACGTCCAGCCCCCCGGTGTCGATCGGCTGGCCCTGGCGGCGAGCCTCGATCCACGCTTCGTCGATGACCTGGACGCCGGCCAGCAGGCGCAACGGCGTGCCCAGATAGACCTGCAGGTCGGGCGGCAGATCTTGACGGCACAGGGTGCGCAAGATGACGGCCAGTTCGGGAAGGAGCACCTCGGCCTCAATCAAGGACAAGATGTCTTCGAACGACCGGTGCAGCGCGTGCAGTATCGAGTCGACGGTGATGAAGAGAGGCAGGTCGGCGGCGTACAGGTCGACCAGACCGTCGATGTAGGTGTTGCGAGTCTCGCCTGAAACGAAGCCGTGCTTCTCGACGAGCTCCAACTGCTCAGGCGTGAGGGCCAGATCCGACTGCTGGATCAGGTCGAAGTACTCGCAACTGGACAGAAGCGTCTCTCGATAGGCCATGCCATCACCTCCCACCAAAGACATGATACGAGACCTTGGGCCAAATGCCCTCGTCCGGTCGACCTATTTTACGCCTGGCTCGGACTAGGTCTCCTGGGCATGGACTGCCTGGTGGGGAGCTGGCCGAGAAAGCGGTGGAAGACCGCGGCCAAAAGAAGCGACAGGGCCAGCCCCACGGTACAGAGGACCACGAACATGCGGTGCGGAGAGAGCGGGGGCACCTCGTGGGAAACCACCATCTCGACCGACTGATGGACCAGGTAGAGCGAGTACGACACCGTCCCCACCCAGAGGAGGGCCGGGTGGGAAAGCCAGCGAGAGGGCCACCCCTCCGGCCAGGCGACCACGGCCACCATGAGGGCTGCGAAGCCGTAGCCCAGCATCAGGTCGCCGATCGGCCAGTCCGCCTGCGTCCCCAGCGACCAGAACCCACCATAGTGGATGAGCAGGAGTCCGGACACGCCGCAGGCCAGCGATCGGGCGGCAGACCACGTCAGCTCGCCAGCCGCACAGGCCGACACCACCCGGGCCGCCACCATGCCGGCCACGAAGGGGATGCAACGCCCCAGGATGTTGGCGGCCGGCAGCATCTGATGTGGCAGGTCGGCCTGGGACAGGCTGGCTACGCACAGATACCGATAGACGAGAGACAGGCCCGTGACCCAGGCCAGTAACCACAGGCCTCGCTTTCGATAAGCCCCGACCAGGAAGGGGAAGATGACGTAGAACTGGGCTTCGAGGCTGATATACCAGAACGAAGGGATAAGGCCGGTGGCCGTGTCCAGAAACAACGAATGCACCAGCAGCAGGTGCGTGAGGACCTGCACGCCCAGGGTGGAATGAGCCCCGGGACGAACGCCGTACAGACCGATGAGACCCACCACCAGGGCCATGGCGGCGTAGTACGGTGGCAGAATCCGCCATGCCCGGCGACGCGCATAAGCCGTCCAGTCGGCGGGCCCGGGGGTGTGCAGCACCGACCAGAACAAACTGAACCCGCTGACGCCCATGTAGAAGTCGAGCCACGAGTTCCATATGGGGATGCAGCGCAAGAAGTCAAAGCCGGCCACCACCCATGAGGGGTTACCGCACAGTCCGCACGCATGGACGAGGAAGACCTGCTTGAACGTCAAGCAAGCGACATATATCGAAACGCCGCCTGCTTCAAGATTCGATAGAGCGGACGACCGGAGAGCCGGCCACCCGCCGACTTCAGGGCTTCAGCGACACGACGTCGGCAACCAGTTCGGAGAAGGTGACCGGAGAAAGCACTCCCAGGTGCGTCCCCCGCTCCCAGGTACCGGCCGTTCGAATGGTCAGCCCCTCCAGGGTCTGGTCGCCGCTCTCCGCGATCATGCCGTTGAAGAGGCCAGGGTTAAGGTGCAAAGCGGCCTCTCGCCCGTTGGGCAGGGCCTTCACCATCTCGCCTGAGACGCCGCCGTCTTCTGCCGGGCCGCGGCGCCAGCCCCGCTTCACCAGGCCCAGCACCACGTTGAACGGCACGGTGAGGCCCTCTGCCCGCTGCAGGCTGGCCGCAGTGGATTCTTCCTTCGTCGCCGTATACGTTGGCCGCTCGAGCTGTTGAAACGGCTGTAGAATCTCGTAGTCGCCGAACACCTGGCCCCAGCGGACGAAGAGTTCGGGAGGCGCTTCCAGGGGGTGCGGCAGGCCGACGACCGCACCGTCGGGCAGTTCGAACGGCTCGTCCTCAACCGTGGCCAGGGTGCGATCCTCGGCGACGCGAAACGTATCGACCAGATGTTCATGGTCGAATACACCCCAGACCAGGCGCGATGCGAGGTGAAAGACGAGCGGGTGCTGCACGAAGAACGTCTTGAAGGGGGCAGCATCCCAGCGGCGCTGCCCGATGCAGGCCAGTTCAAGACGCAGGATCTGATCGCTGGCGATGGTGCGAACATCCCTTTTTAGGTTCTTCCAGCGCGTGAGAGCTTCTTCGGACTCGGCTTTGCCCGGTTTGGGGAGGTCCGACAGGCGTTTTCCAGCGGCGTCGGTCACATAGGGCCGGAGCGCCTCGTCGAAGGCGACGCGGAACTGGCGCGGCCCAAAATCCAATACCGTCGCACCGCTCGCGTCGAGGCCGAGGTCGGGGACGAGCCGATCGGCCAGCTCCTCCGACGACAAGTTGCGAGCTTCTGCGATGTCGGCGATCTTCTCGCGAGCCTTTTCCTGCAGGCCCTTGAACTTGACCCGCTGGGCGATGCCGTGGAGGTGCATGAGGGCGACGTCCGTGCCGATAAGGGCCAGGACGTCCAGCCCCAGAAAGGCTCGAGCGCTGACCGCCTGGCCGGGCCACTCGCGGATGAGAGGGGTGAGACGGCGGGCGCTATTATCTCCACCGAGGTGGCCAAGGGCCAGGAGCGCCCACTGCTCCTTGGCCGGGGCGTTGGCGGCGAGCCAGGCAGAGAAGACATCCCAGGCGAACGCGTCGAGGCTCTCCGGGTCGCACACGGCCTTGACCTGGTCCAGGCCGGCATATCGGTTTTCGGGGGTACTGGTGGCCAGCATGAGCCCAATCGTATCGATCACGCTAGCCGGCAGGGCGGTCTGGCGGTCTCGCAACAAGGGCTTGTGCCAGGCCGCGGGGGTCCACCATGTGTCGGGGAGCTTCGGCATGCGTTCGGGACAGGCTTCATTCGCATCGTCCGCCAGCAAGAGGTCAACCGCCTTGCGCACCTCTGATCCGTAACTATCTGCAGTCTTGAGCACCAGGTCTCGATGCGCTTCGGCCACGAACTGAAGGGCGGCAATGGCGTGTTGGCGAGTGGCCCCGCCCGAGCCGACCGCGAGAGGTATGACCCCCGCCGCGGCCGTATCGGGAAACCTCGAGAGCCAATCGGCGCCGACTTCCCGACCGCGTTTGAGGCGGGCGTAAGCGTCCACCATGAGAGGGCAGATGGAGAGCGCATCCACCCGGGTCAGCAGGTCCCACGCCCGGGCTGCCATGACCGAACGTTTTTCGATATGGGCCAGGAGCGCAGGAACCGCTCGCATGCCGAGCCGCTGCAAAGCATAGAGATGCAGAGGCCCATAGGGAAACTGGGTGGTCAGGCTTGACAACAAGACGTCGTCTCCCAACGGCTTGACGTCGAGCTGCTTGCCGTCCTGGCGAATGCGAATGGGCTCCTTCAGGGTCTGCGGATCCGACTCTCTCAGCACGACCCGTTCGAGTCGCTCGGGAGGGGTCAGCCCCTTGATGAGCGCGGGCCGGGGTTTCCGTCCCCGCAGCCAGGGTGGGTTGCGAAGAACCTCGGGGAGGACATCCGGAGACGCTGCTGGCAGGTCCCGTGTCGTGGGCTGGAGGGCCGTCAGGACGGCGCGTTGTTCGGGGGTCAAAGGCAGTTGATCGGCGATGTCAGGGTGACGGTTCAATATGGTCTTGAGAAGACGCCGGGGCTCCTCTTGGTGGGCCTTGGGCAGGAGGGCGGGTATCGACAGGCGAGGGACCGACGTGAGGTAGCCGTAGCCGATTTCCCGCTCGGTCTTGCCGCCCGGCTGGCCCGCAAAAAAATCTGCCACCTCGGGGGTGCGGATGCATGCCAGCGCCCTGAATGCCGGCGCCGGGTCGTAGAGCCCCTGGGCGCGCATGAGGATGGGGGCGCAGTCGGCCCCGATCGCCGCCAGCGCTTGCCAGGCGTACTCCTTGACCAGCTTCGGGTAGGTGGCCAGTTGCGTAAAGAGTTGCAGGGCCAGCTTGGGATCGTCCAGGCTGGTCAACAGAAGAGCCGCGGACCTTGGAGCTTGCAACAGGGCCTCGGGCAGATCGGCTCGAGCCCAGTCGGCCTGGTCGGGAAAGAGGAAGTCCAGCACCAGGCGATCTTCCAGCGGGGCCGTGGGACGGTGAGCTGCCGCCCAGGCAACGGCCTCCTGGTAGACGGGTTCCGGGCATCCGGCCAACACTCGACGCAGAGGATCCCACGGACCGGTCGGTTGAGCACCCGTTCCAGGCTCTACCCAATGGACGGTGGTCGGAGCAAGACCCGAACGCAACACCCAGCCTCGGGCTCGGAGGAGCGCCTCGACGACGACCCGCGGCGACGCCACCTGTGCCCAATAGCCGACAAACTGTTCCCCGGCAGCCTGCCTGACGTCCGCTAGCACGTATCGGAGATCGTTCAGAGCCAACAAGGCAGCCTGGGCCGCCAAGGCCTCGGCATCCAACCGGGGGAGGTCCGGGGATGACCCCAGCAACGCCTCCAAGTGGCGAGTGGCGGCCTGTGCGGCAGGCGCCATGCGGGCCAGGCAGGCGACCACCGTTTCGATTTGGCGTGGGTACTGAATGTTGTGCTGCGAGGCCAGCAGACTCACAATCGCCCGGCGGAAGCGTTCGACACGATCGGCTAGCGGCAAGGATGGAAGAGGGGCGGGGCGACGGGGTGGGAGATGGGCGCGCCCGGCCGCGGTCCAGACCACCGGGTCGATCGCATCACTCCCGGCAGCCTCGACGAGGACCGACTGTGGCTCGGGTTTTTCCAGCACCGCCATGGCAGGGGGTTTTGCCGCCGGGGTCGGGGCGGCCACGGCGGGGGCGCCGACCTCTCGATAGCCCTCCTTCAGCTTCTCCCGCACCAGCTTGTCGAATTCGGCCTGCGCCCGGTCGGGGCTGGGGAAGGCTTTGTCCTTCCCCTGCCCGGCGGTTCCGATACGCCCCCAGCGAACCGATAGGGTGCTCCCGGCGATGTCGGCCTCCCAGAATTTGTTGGACGTTCCCTCCGAAAACTCAAACCGCCGCATGGCCTCGCTCCTTCAATCACCACTGGGTGGTGATAAAGCCGTTACATCACCACCAGGGGGTGATAGAGTCGCCAGCGCCTGTTCGAGACTCGCTTGAGCGACGCCTTCGATGTCGTAGTGGTCCATGCCAGGTCGGCGGACAAGGGACAGCCAGCGTGCGGCTTCCGCAGGGCGACCCGCGCGCAGAGCAGAGATGCCTCTGGACAGGTGCCATCCCATATAAGCATGGGCCCCGGCGTGCACGGCCGTGATCCCGACAAAGAGGGCGAGGGCCGCCAGCGCGGCCACCTGGACGGGCGGCCCGCTCACCAACGGGGGCAGCAGGCCGTCGGCCAGGGCCAGCCAGAGAAGGAAACCGATGCCTGCGGCGGTGGCCCCTCCCACGGCCAGGTTGAAGCCGTTCAGCCCCCGCTTCAGTTCGGAGAGACACGTCGGACCGCTCGCCATGCCCCTGTGTTATGTCATTACCACGGCGCGGCCTTCACCCGCGAGCAGGCCGAGGCCAGCTTGCAGGAGGCCGAGGCTTTCGACCAGGCAGCCCGCACCTGGCTGCAGCAGCAAGGCTTCCAGATCTAGCGCACGCCCACCGTGGCCCGCTGGTCGGTAAGACCCTTGCCGCACAGCACGACGGCCAGCGACGGGGCGTGCAGTGCATCGGCGACTTTCCCCCCGATTTCTTTGAACTCGTTCACCAATTTCGGGTTGTTCCAAGTCCCATCTTTGACGATGACGGCGAGGACGTCCTTGCCCGCCGTCTTGTCCAAGCCAAAGACCGCACCGTTGAAGCCGTAGCCGTGCACGGCAGACTCGACAGCCGCCACGCCGACCGGGCTGAAGTCTCTGGAATACCAGAAGTCGTCCTTGCTGTCGGGGGCGACATACTCGTTGACCGTATCGACGGCTTGCGAATGCTTGACGGTCCAACCGTCGTCGCTGCACATGTCGACCACCACGGGCACCGACCCCAGGGCCTGATTCGACACCTGCATGCAAACGCTACCGAACGCCGCCGTCATGTCCGGCTGGTTCCACGCGTCGTTCTTGACCACGAACTGGAGATGGCACTGGCCATCCTCCTTGGTGACCCGCACGCTCTTGGCGACCCCGGTGGTATAGCCCAGCTTCTGCAAGACGCGACCCACCGCCTGGGCATCCGACTGGGAGGCACCCTTGACGTAGTAGATGTCGGTGTGGTCGACTTTCACCTTGGGAGCCAGGAGAGGGTAGAGGCGATGGACCGCCAGGCCCAGGAAGAACAGGGCACCCAGGAGCCGCAGCAGCTTGTGCATGGGCTCTGTTGTTCGGGACTATCGGAAAAAGCCCTACACTGAGATCTCAGCCATCACCCCAAAGTGGTCGGACGGGTACAGGCCGTCGGCGTCCGGCTCATCCAATACGATACGGGCATCTCGGACGGACCGCGTGGTCAGGATATAGTCCAGGCGCTGATCCGGGTACGTGTCTCGATACGGAAGCGTGTGTGGGTTGCGGTTATCCCAGGTCGGGCGTGCTGCGTGCGGTCGTCCCCGCAGTGCGTCGATCAACCCCAAGGCCTGGAGCGGGGCCAGGTCGGCGGTCCCCCACGTCGCATTGAGGTCGCCGCACAACACCGTGGGCGCCTCACTGGCCAGCACCGCCGACTGCATGCGGCGGGAAGCCCCATCCCGTTGCTGCCAGGCCAGGTGGGTATTGGCCAGGCTCCAGTCTTCGAAGTCGACGCGGAGGGCCTGGCGGGGCGTCGGTTCGATAGGCGACCGGCCCAGGTCTTGCATCCGGGTCGACCGTACTTTCAAACGGGTGAGGACGGCCAGAGCGCTCGACGGTTCGAACGCCGCTACGGGCAAACCCAGGGTCTCGATCTCAGCCACCGCCTCTTGCACGCAGATGACGTCTGGGTCCAGCGCTTTCAGCAGACGGGCTGCCAGCGCCCAGCGCTGCTCCCACGGGCCGCTACGGCCCCACATGTTGATGGTTACGATTCGCACCGGTGCGCACTTCACCCCAGCGGGGGTAAAGGCCTGCGCGGGCGAACAGTCGAGGCCGTGACGCACCCCACGGTGCAACGCATCCTCGGCTGGTGGCGGCGCTCAATGACTCCTTGGGGGCGGCCATGCCGGACCTGCTGCAGGGAGAAGGCCCTGCTGGAGGGTTTGCGGCGGCCTGGCGGGCCTGGCTCGACCTGGCCACCCCGCATGCGGCCGTGAGCGTCCTGCATAAATCATGCATAAAGACCCGGATGTTGGAAGGAGTGGCGTCGAATTTCCTTTGACCGAAATCCTATAGGAGGCAAATCATGGACAAGAAGATCACTCGAAGAAACGTGCTGGCGGGCGCAGTAAGCGCCGTCGCGGGCGCGACGATCATCGGCAAGATGGCCACTCCTGCAGAAGCCGGGCAACCTCATATGCAGGCTGCGCTCCGGGCGCTGAACAATGCCTTGGGCCAACTGCAGGCTGCCGAGCGTGACAAGGCCGGCCATCGAGAAAATGCCGTCAAGCTGGTCAACGACGCCATCGCGGAGGTCCAGGCCGGCATCGCGGCAGGCGCAGGCCGGTAGCAGAGTCGCGTCAGCGGTCCTCGGCCGGCAACGGTCGAGGACCGCTGCGTCCTGCCAGTCGGGTGCGAATGGTGCGGGCGACGGCCGGGGCATCCAGCGCCATACTGCGGCGGAACTGGTTGCTCACCCCCGGCCGCAGTGTAGGCCGGCAAAGAAGAGCTCAGGGCAGGTGCGACATTCGGCTCCCAGGCTTCGGATATGCTCAGCAGGGGTTTGGGGGCGTGTATCGCCACCAGGGGGCCGGACATGCAGGATGCCGCCTCGGCTGCATGCGCAGACAGGAGCGAGGCCCCGGCGTTGGGGCCTTCCTGCACCAGACGTTGGTAGACGGCGCGCAAGCGCTCCTCCACCGAGGCAGCCAAATTGGGATCCACAAAGCGCTGCAGGTCCGTCGTGCAAGTATCCAGTTGGTAGGGGACGGGCGACGTATCGGTGTGGATGTCGAGTAGAAGGTACGAGTCGGTGTCTTCGATTTTGGCCAGGTACACAGCCCGGATAGAGGCAAACTGAACAAAGATCGGGTTGATCGTACCGTCGCGCTCCCGTGCTGGGAGGGCTTTTTTTAGTCGTCGGGAACCACCGCCCCCATGCGCCGTGCCCTCCTGCTTGCCTTGCTCCTCCCCGCGCTGGGCTGGGCCGCCCCCCGCGAGACCTCCTGGACCTTCGCGGTTTCGGGCGACTCTCGCGACGCCGGTGACATCGTCATGCCCGCCATCGCCGAGGGCGTGCACCAGCACGGGGCCCGCTTCTATTGGCACCTGGGCGACTTCCGCCACATCGGCGACTTCGACCCCGACATGGCCCAGCAGCACCGCGACCACCCCCTGACCATCTCGGCCTACGAAGACCAGGCCTGGGACGACTTTATCGAAAACGAGCTGAAGCCGTTCGCCCCCACGCCCGTCTACCTCGCCATCGGCAACCACGAGGTCACCGCACCCAAGACTCGCGAGGCCTACCTCGTGCAGTTCGCCGACTGGCTGGAACAGCCCACCCTGGCGGCGCAGCGCCTGCACGACAACCCGTCCGACCACCAGATCAAGACCTGGTACCACTGGCAGCAGGGCTGCGTCGACTTCATCACCCTCGATGACGTGACTCCCGAGCAACTCGTGCCTGGCCAGTTCAAATGGTTTGAAAGCGTGTTGCAAAGCGACCAGGCCAACCCTGCGATCAAGACCGTCGTGGTCGGCATGCACGAGGTCCTCCCCGACAGTCTGGGCGAGACCCATCGCATGGCCGGCCAGGAGAGCGGCCGCAAGGTCTACAACGACCTGCTCAGCCTCAACCAGACGAAAAAGGTCTACATCCTGGCCAGCCACTCCCACTACTACATGGCTAACGTATTCAATACTCCCTACTGGCAGAGCCATGGGGGCGTCCTGCCCGGCTGGATCGTCGGCACGGCCGGCGCCCAACGTCACCCCCTGCCGGCCAGCACGGCTGGGGCGGACGACGCCCGTACCAAGGTCTACGGCTACCTGCTAGGTACCGTTCACCCCGACGGCCATATCGACTTCGCCTTTCAGCAGCTCCAGGAATCCGACATCCCCCCTGGCGTCGTCAATCGCTACACGCCCACTTTCGTGCACTGGGCTTTCACCGAGAACGCCGCCTCGACCGTCCCCTGGGAACCGCATAAATGACCCTCAGCGCTCTACCTTGATGCGCCCAGCCTTCCAGGCCGCCTTCAACGCCTCGTAGTCCCGCTCGTACTGGTCGGCACAGGCCTTGGCAAACGCCAGCACGGCTCTATCGAAGCTGTCCCGCTTGCCGAGGTACCCGCTCAATTCCGCCGCCCGCCCTCCTGCCCTGGCGTGCGCTCGGGCCAGGGCCTGGCCGCACAACTCGGCATGGCTTTGCAGGTCGGCTGGCCCTCGCACCTCGTCCATGTCCAGCGCCCCCTTCCAGTCGCGCAACTGGCGCACGTAGAAGTCACGGCCGAACCGATCGCTCCGGCCCCACCCCAGAAACACGTCGGTGGCCGCCTGCATCAGGCGCTGCCCCTCAACGACCCGGCGCCCCTGGTGGGTATATCGACTGCGCCCGACGTAGCGAGCCAGCACAGATTCTGCCGCCTCCTTCAACTGCAGGATGAGGGGCTGTCCCTCCGGCGACATCATCAGCACGGCCAGGCAGCGGGTGCCCACGCTCCCCACTCCGACCACCTTCATGGCGACGTCCACCAGGCGATAGCGAGACATCAATTCGCCGCGGTTGTCCTGCAGGCTCTCCCGATACGCCGCCATGAACTCCGTCAGATCGGGCGGATCCGGCAGGTGATAGACGAGGGGCGGATCGTCCTTCAAACGATCTCCATCCACCAGGCGCGGAATCAGGCTGGCCGAGTTGTGCAGGCGGGCCGTATCCACCATCTTGCGACAGGCACCGCGGCACTTGAGCACGTCCTCCGCACCGATACGGGCATACCAGACATCCAGGGGCGTCATGTCCGAATACGCCCACAGCCGCTCCCGATAGGTGCGTACCATGGCGGAGGTGACGTCTGCCTGTTCGGAGACCGGAAACCCCTTGGAGCGGGCTCCAATGACCAGACTGGTGGCGAGTCGCTTGACGTCCCATTCGAACGGTCCGGGCAGGGTCTCGTCAAAGTCGGTGATGTCGAATACCAGGTTCCGCTCCGGCGTTCCATAGGTGCCGAAGTTCATCATGTGGCAGTCGCCGCAGAGCTGCACGTCCAGCTCGCTGCTGCCCACCGTGGCCAGATCGAACGCCATGAGGGCCGCCGACCCCCGATAGAAGGCAAAGGGAGACTGCAGCATGCGGCCATATCGAATGGGCACGAGCTCAGGCACCCGCCCCTCGTTGCCGGCCTCCAGCAAGGCGACCGCATCGCGATCGAACGACGGCACCTGGCCATGGGCCCCCCGCGGCAAGTGATGCCGTAGCTCCCGACCCGCCTCGCGCCGCTTCTCCACAACCGATTTTCCCATGGGGGTACCTTACACGCGGCCCCCTGAAGGCCCTAGAGGCGGCGGACAGGAACCCCTGTGCTCGCCGGTGAACCTCCCCGCCCGCCAAGGAGGACCTGGTTGCCCACCCCCGCCGACGCCCCGGCCGAGCCCCGCCGTGCCCCGGTCGAGGAGCGCCGGCCCCGCCAAAAGCTCGTCAACCTGATGCGCCTCGTACGCCAGCTTCTGGCGTCCCTGCGACGGGAGAATGCCCACGTCCTCCTGCTGACGACCATGGTCACGACCATGGGAGCAGCCGTGCTGGAGTACCTGGTCGAGTTCCATGGGCGCAACCTGGATATCGGCGACGCCATGTGGTGGGCCATCGTCACCCTGACGACCGTCGGGTATGGCGACGTCTACCCGCAGACCGGCCCGGGCCGGTTGGTGGGCATCACGCTCATGGCCTTCGGAGTCGTCATGCTGTCACTGGTCACGGCCAGTATCGCATCGGTGCTGGTTGAACGGAGGATAAGGGAGGATCGCGGTTTGGAAGGCCTCAATTTGACGGGCCACACCGTCCTGTGCGGATGGAACGACAACGCGGAAGACGTCGTCAGCGGCCTGACCCGAGCCCATGAAGGGCAGGCCAAGGTGGCCCTGGTCAACGACCTGGACGAGGATCAGGTCAATGGTCTGCGCTTCCGCTACAAGGACTTCGGCGAGTTTCGCTTTGTGCGGGGCGACTTCACCAACGAGACGGTGCTCAAGATGGCCAACATCGAAGACGCCGATTCGTGCATCATCCTGGCCGATCTCTCCGCCACCGGGCTGGCCAAGTCGGACGAGCGGGTCATCCTGGCCGTGCTCACCATCAAGGCCATGGCAACCCACGTGCGAGTCTGCGTCGAGGCCCTGGACAAAAGCAACGTCACCCACCTCCGCCGGGCCAAGGCCGACGAAGTCATCGTGCGAGGCCGCTACACCGGTTTCTTCCTGGTCAACGCGGTGGCCGAGCCGGGCGTGGGCCGGGCGGTCGAGGAGCTGCTCAGCTTCGACCTGGGCAACCTGGTGCGCCGGCGGGCCATTCCCGAGCGCATGGTCGGCAAGACGGTGCTGGAGCTGGCCCAGCTCCTGCGGGAAGCCGAGAACAGCATTCTCATCGGCGTCGTATCGGAGGCTCCCGGCGTCGACGTGCAGAGCATCTTGTCCGGGGACATGTCCGCCATCGATCTGTTCATCAAACGCAAGTTCGAGGAGGCCGGCCAGGATCTGAGCCAGGCCGCCCGCCGTGAGGACGTCATGCTGAACCCACCCAACGACCGCGTCATCGATCAATACGACGTGGCCATCGTCGTCCCCAGCCTGGCTGGAGACGGCAGCAAATGAGCGACATCGAGCGCCTGCGCCGAGTCAGGCTGTTTCGGGGCCTGTCCGACGACCTGCTCAAGGAGATCGCGGCCATCGTCCGGCCGGATGAGGCTCCCGCCAACCGCGTCATCATCCAGGAGGGGGCCGCCGGCGACACGCTCTACATCCTGCTCGAAGGCAAGGTGCAGGTGAGTCGCATGCTGACCCTCAAGGTCGGTTCCCGGGCCTTTGAGGAACGCGACAAGGCGTTCGTCGTGCTAGACGGCGCCGATTGCCCGGCCTTCGGAGAAATGTCGCTCATCGACCGGTCGCCCCGCAGCGCCACCGTCTCCTCCATCACCCCCTGCAAGCTGCTGGTCATCACCAAGGAAGACTTCGAGGCCCTCTGCAACAAGAACCACACCATCGGCTTCTACCTGTTGCGGAACATGGCCGAAGACCTGAGCTCCCTGGTGCGCCGCTCCAACGCCGATCTCCTCAAGCTGACGACGGCCCTCAGCATTGCCCTGAGCCGATGAAGGGCCTTGAACGCCCTTCAATATTGCCCTTGACGCTTCCCGGCCTGAATGATACAATCACGATAACGTCAAGCTTCTCGTAGCCCCGGCCAGGGCTGCGAAGCGAGGGGAAGGATGGCCGTCCTGGACCTCGCATATCGCGCACGCGCGATAGGAAAGGAGGTGGGTGAAATTCAATCTGGCAGTATGACACCCACCCTCGGAGGGGTGGCCGCGTAGCAATACGCGGGAAGAATTCTCCGACGACGGGCGGCCGCAATGCCGCCCGTCGTACTTTATGGGAGGTCACGAACAATGCGCTGGCTGCTCGCACTGTTGTTTCTATCGGGAACCGTCTGGGCGGATCCGGCCCCCTTCACGTTGCCGGCGCCGTTCACCGTCCACCTGCCCGCGC
>DASYBA010000435.1:0-31480 GCA_036501005.1 Candidatus Xenobia bacterium
CTGGTGCCTGCAAGACTCGCCCAGGCTGTCGGCCGAGGCTCGGAGCCTGATGCAAGGAGCCAGCAGGATTTTCGTCAGCGCAGCGTCCATCTGGGAAGCTGCCATCAAGGCCGGCCTGGGAAAGCTCCAGGTGGACCCCAACGATGTGGTTGGAGGGATTGCCGCCAGCGGGTTCCTGGAGCTTCCGGTTCTGGGCCGGCACGCGGCGCGAGTATCGAGCCTGCCCTTCCATCACAAAGATCCGTTCGACCGGCTGCTGGTCGCCCAGGCCATGGAGGAACCGCTCCGATTGCTGACGACCGATCGGCTGCTACAGGCCTACTCGCCCCTGGTCCAAGTAATATAGCCGCCTAGCCTTCCAGAGTGTACTGCCAGAACCCAGGTAAGGGGCCAGGATCGCGACGCAGCCGAATTCGACGGCCCGTCACCAACGAGGGTAGGAACCCTTCCTCGTCTGGCGGAGCGGCTACGTACTCCTGATCTTTCAGATGGAAGACCTCGAACTGAATGTCCCGACCTCTAGCATCAGCTCGCCAGAACTCGGGAATGCCGGCCTTGGCATATAGGGGAGGGAGCCGCTTCAGATCCTTGCCCACGGAGCTGTCGCTGACCACCTCGACCACCAGGGTGGCGGAACCCTCGATCTCCACCCAGCGGTCTGGAGCCTGCTGGTATCGGGTCGACCCATCCTGAAAATTGGACCAGGACACAAAGATGATGTCCGGCTCGCATGACAGGCCGACGGACGGGCAATTGAGGCGGGCGGAATCGAGATAGACCGGGCCCAGGTTTCCCTCTTTGGTTCGCTGCAGCAACCAGCGGGCCAGTTCGGCCTTCAAAGCGCCATGGCTGTGCAGTTCTTCGGCGCTCATGTCCACCTCGATCGTTCCCTCCAGGAAGTCTATGCGCCCTCGCTCCGGGAAGTCGGCGGAGCAAACCCAATGGCGAAAACTCCCAAAGTCCTCTACGTAAGACGGAATGTACACCGACTCTTCGAACCGCACGGCTAGCGTCATGCGTCCAGTGTAAGTTGTCCGGTGGTGACTTGTCCAGTCACGGGGCGCGGGCGGCTGGGAAAACGACCGCGGCCTGAAGAAGCTCTGCGAGAACATGCGCAGACGTCTCTTGGAAGTCTTGACGCGGCCGGAACCCCGCCTGTTTCTGCTTCATGGGCCGGCGGGGACGGGCAAGACAACGGCCGTTCGACACGCGATCGAGATGCTCGGGCTGCGGGCCCTGTGGCGAGGCCAGGAGCCGGCTTTTGTTTCGGACCCGGAAGTGGTCGTCCTGGACGACCTGAGCCTGGGGGGCGACCCGCGTGTCTTGGAAGAATGGCTGGAGCGAAAGCCGGCAGTCCGCCTCTACGTGACCTCCAGAGAACCAGTTCCCAAAGGCGTGGCACGCCACTGCGGGAACGGCACGGGGGTTTGTCTTGGCAATCGCGACCTGGCGCTGACGCCAGAGGAAGTCGAGAATCTCTGCCAGCATGATTGGGGTTGGAAGCTGAGCCGTGAAGACACCACGTGGCTGGCCCATTTTAGCGCCGGGTGGGTAGCCGGACTGGTCATGCTGCGGGAGTCAGCCTTGATCCATCCCGCAGCTTCGATACAAAACCTGCCCGAACTGGCCGAGGACACGCTCCTGGCTTACCTTGAGGAGGAACTCCTGGCGCCGGTCCCCGCTTTCCGCCAGTTTCTTCAGGAAACGAGCCTGCCTGAGACCTGCGACGTTCAGACGGCTGTCGACGGCTGTCCTCCTGACAGGAAACGCGGACGCTGAGCAGGTCTTCAGGACGCTTGAGCGCCTTGGCTTGTTCGTGCGACGGGAGCAGGAGCATTGGGTCTACGCTCCTCTCTTCCGCTATTGCTTGCGGCGTTCGCTAGAACGAGACGTGGGACGAGCGGGGGTGGTCGAGCGGTTGGTGAGGCTCGCTCAGACGGCACCTCCACTCCACGCATTGGACTATCTGTCGCGCGCCCGGCACTGGCCTGGCATGGCTCGCGTTCTCGAGGAACACGGCCGCACGCTGCTGGACTGTGGGCATACGGCAGACTTGGCGAACAGGCTATCGGAACTCCCCGCGCCAGTCGTCGGGTCCCAGCCCCTGCGACTTCTGCAGGCTGGCGTCGCGGAAGCCCGGGGGAACTGGCCGCTGGCACGATTCTTGTACGATAGATTGGAGGGTTCGGCTGATGCCCCCTCTGCAACCGTGCTGGAACGATCGGCCGCTTGTGCCATGCGGGCGGAGAGCCCAGAGAGGGGTCGGGGCCTCCTGAAGGGTTGTGGGGAGAACGACCCGGTCCTAGACGTCCGCACTCGAGTGACGCTGCGGCGGGGCATGAACCTGCTGCAAAGTGGGATAGACATGGCCGAGGGGTATCGGCTGATCGAAGACAACTATCGAACCGCTTGTGCCAGTCTGGACGTTCAAACGCAAGCGGCGGGCTTCTCAGCGTATGGCTTCGTCTCGCCGCTTGCCCGAGGGGATTTCGAGAGGGGTATTGGCGTGCTGGAAGCTGCCGTGCGATACTTTCGATCCTCGGGCAAAGCCGCCATCACACAACTGTTCCTGATGAACCAGGGCTGCCTCTATCTATTCCACGGCGACGTCGATGCCGCCGAGGAGCGACTCAACCAGGCGGAGTGCGAAGGTCGCTTGTTTCGTGACTCGCTGCTCAACACGGCCATCGTCACACTCAAAGCCATGGTAGCATTGGATCGACGCGACCACGGCCGAGCAAAATTCGAGCTGTCACAGCTTCTACCGAACGCCGTGCCCGCACAAACCCAGCCCTGGTACTATCGGGCCTGGGTGATCGTCAGCCTGAGCGAGGGTGACAAGGGCGCTACGCACTATTACCTCGGGCAGATGCTCGACGCCGCCGGACGCCATGGAATGTCCGGGGTATTCGGTCCGGAATGCTTGCTGACCGCTTCCTGGGTGTTGCTTTGCGAAGCGGAACTTAACGAGGCTGAAAGCTACTCTGCCCAGGCCCTTGAAGCCGCGACGGCCGGACTGATGAGGTTCGCGGCAATGAAGGCCCACGCCTTGTTGGGACACATTCACTGCCTGAAAGGCGCCGTAGCGACCGCCACCCGTCATGTGGAAGCGTCCCTGCACCTGGCCCGCCGACACAACTACTGGTCAGTGTGGCGTTCGGACTCTCAGCACTTTCTGCACGAGCTGCTGGCATTGGGGGAACCTGGCAGCGTGCCCCCAGATCTCGCCGCGCTTCCGCCCCGCGGGGCCCAGAAGCGCCTCGGGCCCGGTCGGCCTCGCCGGGGCTCCTCTCTGCCGGCAGTCTATTTGGTCACGCTCGGCTATACGGCAGCGGGCTGGACACGAGCGCAGATTGCCCACGCGACACACTTGACGCTTGACGCTATCAAGAATCACCGCAGCGTGATATCGGCTGCCCTCGGGGGAGGCCCTCTGGACGCTATCTTGCGGAGAGCCGTTGCAGCCGGCCTCCTGGTACTGCGCAGACATCCGAAGGATGACGAAGGCCTCGAGCTGAGTGCCTGGCGCGAGGTTTTGCGAGGTCGCCATCCCGCGGTGAAGGTGGAGACGAACGTCGTCACCCGTCGCATCCGGGTCGTGGTCTGGCCCGCCTGATATTTCCCTACCCGCGGGTCGGAATTTTGGTACCCGATTCTCCCTGGGTCAGTTGAAGCGTGATGGCTAAGTTGCCGGCGCATCCAAGAAGGGAGGTCTTCGCTCGTGGCCATAGCCCCAACCGGTACCTACTATCCAGGTCAATTGGATTGGACTGCCGACCCCAACAACTATGCCCAGGTCAATCCCGGGCAAGTCGTCACTGCAGGTTACGCGAATTGTCTGTCTTCCGCCATCCTGGCCTTGGAGGGCGCGCTGGGAACGAACCCGGCGCAAGGCGCGGGCTTTTCGAATGTCGGTGCAGCCCTGGTGGGCATCATAGCCGCCATCCAGAACCAAGGCTACACGTACGCACCCGATACCGGAATGACCAATGCCTTCGCGGTCACTCTCACCCCGACTCCCGCACCCTACCAGGCCGGCCAGATCGTCGCTTTCAAGGCGGCCCATACCACCACCGGGAACTGCACGCTGACGGTCAACGGCCATCAGCCACCGCAGAATCTGTACAAGGGGTTGAACACTGCCATCGCGGCCGGCGACATCGTGGCTGGCCAGATTGCGACCGCCATTTATGACGGCAGCAACTTCCAGTTGGCCAGTGTGAGCGGCGCAGGCACCATCACCTTGACGGGTGACGTTACCGGATCGGGCACTGGGACTATCCCCACCACCATCAACAATACGGTCTCGGCTGGAACTTTTCCGAAGGTCACCGTCAACAGCAAAGGCCTTGTGACGGCGGGTTCACAGTTGTCGGTCACCACGCAAACGACCAGCTACACGCTCGTGGCCACTGATGACGTGGTGCTGGGCAACGCCACATCGGCGGCTATTACCTTGACCCTGCCCAGCGCGGCAGGAATCACTGGCAAGACCTATTCCATGAAGAAAATCGACCCCACCGGAAACGCCGTCACGATAGCGACCACGGGAAGCCAGACCATCGACGGTTCGACGACTCAGGTCCTGGCGGCACAGTATCAGGAAATGATGGTGGTGAGCAATGGAACGAGCTGGTATATCGTATCGCAGGCCGGGGCGGCGTCCTCAGTTCCCGCCGGCATTGTCATGGCGTGGCCGACGGCCACCGCACCCGCCGGATGGCTCATCTGCAACGGCAGCACGTATAACATTTCTGCCTATCCAAATCTCTACAACGTGATCGGCCATACCTATGGTGGAAACACTACCACCTTTGCCGTCCCCAATCTGGGCGGACAGGTCATTATCGGTGCCGGCAACTCCGCGCATGGGGGGGGCGGTCCCTACACCCTCAACCAGCCTTACGGGAGTGCCTACCTGACGCTTACCGCCGCCCAATTGCCTTCACACAGCCACACGATCGAAACCTCTCTCAACGTCTCGGGCGGCGCCTCGGCCTATGGCCTTGGAAGTACCTACCCTAACAGCAGCACCCAGGCCACTGGCTCGGGCACTCCAGTCTTCATGCTGCAGCCATCGTGGCCGCTCAATTACATCATCAAGACGTAGCGAAAGGAGCCGATGGTGGCGGATATATTGGGGTTCAATTACGGTCCCGGCACGGGGAACGTTCAAACGGGATCGCTGGGTAACCAAGGGGCCGGCTGGGGGGATCTGAGCGGGCAGGGAGCTACCCCTGGGGCTCCCCCGGCGATGCAGAGCAACCCCGGGACGCTGGGGGGGCAGTCCGGTTTCGATAACTCCAGCCTGATGGCGTGGGGCGGAGATGAGAGCACCACGAACCCTGAAAAGAGCAACGGCAACATTGGCACAACCCCACCTCCTTACAAGACGTGCACTGTCTGCATCAACGGCCAGTGGGTCAGCTTCCAGGTTCCGGCCAGTACCAACCTCGCCTGACTTTCCAATAAAGGAGTCGCCTCCCGTGCCTAACAATCCTCGCGCATCCAAACCTTTTCCTGGCCCGATCACGCCTTCCGGGTATCAGGTCATCTCGGGGACCTGTTCGGAACAGACAACCATAGCGGTTCCAATAGGGAACTTGAGTAAGACGCTGGATTTGATTCGGGTCAAGACGGTGGGACTGCCTCTCGCATTCAGCTTGTACTATAACGCTCAGTCGACGGCGACCCCTGGGACCGTCGGCCAGAAGTGGTGCCATACGTACCTGCAGAGTCTCGTGTTTGATCTGGGAAACAATACCATCTATTTCATGGCAGAAGGCAACCAGCAGTTCACCTTTGTACTCGTCGGCAGCACGTGGGAACTGCAGGATGACACCCGCTTTACCACGGCCACGCTCAGCCCCTCGGGGTCGAACTGGAAGGTCAGCTTCCCGACAGGTGGCTACTACTTGTTCAACTCGACAGGGCAACTCACCGGCATGGTGGACACCTACGGCAACCCTCTCACGCTCACCTATACGGGGGGCCAGCTCACCTCGGTTTCGGAACCCACCGGACGCGCCCTTTACTTCGGCTACCAAGGCAACAACCTCCAGCATGTCTGGGATCCCAACAGCGGCGGAATCTTAAATCCACCGACCTACACTCTCAGCTACGACGCCTACAACAACCTCACCAGCATCACGGGCCCAGCCATCATGGGTCCGGAGGGTTGTGGCCTGAATTACGCCTACGGGTCCACCCCTTCCGCCGGACTGATGTCGTCGAGCACAGATGACAATGGGCACGAATGGCAGTACCAATATGACAGCCAGTCTCGGCTTCAGACCGTCATCAGTCCCGACCTGAACCCCCAGGGCCAGGCCTACCAGATTGGCTACGCGTACGACACGGTCCAAGAAGAGCTGGCCCCGGCAGACCCGCAGACCTTCGCCCGAACCAAGCTTACCGATACGCGCGGCAAGGTGTGGGAGTATCGTTTCGAACTGAGCAATAATCTGTGGCGTACCATCGATCCGCTGAGCCACCAGTCTCACACCTACTGGAATAACCAGCAATTTCCCCTGTACCGGTCGGCCCCGTTTGTCGGCCCCGCTTATTTCGACAATACCAACAACCGGTTTGATAGAGCTGCATTCGACGATCTCGGCAACATGGTATTGTCTGCCGACCCCTTGGGAGCGCTCGCGCAGATCACCTGGTTTACTCCCATTTCCATGCCGCCCGGTGCCAACGTGCCCGCGACCGTCTACCCAGGACAGGGGCACATGGGCGTTCAGGGGAACTGGCCCGGGCAGTATGGTGCGCTGGGGATGATCCTCTGTGGCTTCGGAGGATCCGCTACTACTCCGCAGGACATCAGTTCGTTGCCTACTGGCCTATCGTACAACCTGGTAGCGGGCACCCCGTTCCACAGCGACTCGCCGTTTTTCATGGATCCCCGCGTGCCAGTGGCCAATGCCAGCAGCCCGGTTCGCTCCCTGGGCAACTGGCAGGCCAGCAACGCCTCGGTCCAGTTCACGGTCTCCTCGACCAGCGCATCGACGCAGTTGTACAACCTCTCGATTTACACCAACCAGGCTGCAACCGCTACGACAGCCGACAACACCGGCACTTTCCAATATTATAATGTCACGGGAAGAAGCCTTGCGATAACGGTTTCCGATGCCACCGGGACGCCCCAGACCTTTAGCGTGCAGAACAATGCGGCCAGCGCCTGGATAACGTTTCCTATTCAAATCAATCAGGGCCACGCTGTCACCGTCACGCTGTCCCCCATCAGCCCGTCTAATGACGTGAACGTAGCAGCCGTCGCTATCGATCCCTACGACAATCACCAGGCCAGTTACATGTATAATGCCCAAGGCGACGTTCTCACCCGAACGCTGCCACCCAACCCGCTGAACGGCGAGACCACTCCCAGCACCTGGACATGGACCTACAATGCAAACGGAACTCGAGCCAGCTATCAGGATGCAAACGGCCACACTGCTTACTTCTACTATGAAGACGCGAACCTGAACATGACGCGCATGGTGGATCCCAACGGCCAGACCTGGCGCCTCAGCTATGATCAAAATTCGAACCCCCTCACCCTTCAGGACGCCAACGGGCACACCTGGACGCTGACCTATGACGAGAAGGACCGGCCCCTCACCGTCAAAGACCAATTGAACAACCTGAGCAAAAGGTCCTATGACGGCGCCGGCAACGTCATCCAGACCGTCGATGCCAACAACAAAACCACGAACTACTCCTTCACAGCCAGCAATCGGCTTTCGCAGATCACCGATGCGGCCAATGGCTTGACCCAGTTTGGCTGGGACGGCTCTGGAAACCTCATCAGCGAGGCCAGCCCCAACGACGTCCTCAATGGCCGACAGACAGCCTTTACCTGGGACGATGCCGAAAGACTGATCCAGGTCAGCCTCGCGGCGAGCAGCGCTCAGCCTCCTTCGTTCCCCCCCTATGCCCTGGTGGGCATGGCCTACGATGCTCTGGACCAATTCGTCGCCGCGACCTCTCCCAATGGCATGCAGTCACCGCTGACGCTCATCAACCTCAACGGGGCGCAGAATTGGCTTTCCAACCCCGGCATGGAAGCCGCAGACAACACCCAGCCCACGCTGGCTCAACGGTGGGCCTGGGGCACGGGCGACTCTGTCACCCACCTTCGGGACACGACGTACGCCCATAGTGGACAAGCGAGTCTCAAGACGATCCTGTCGAACACCAACACAGAGTATTGGGTTCAACAACCCGCACTCGCCCGTTCAGGGGAATTACTCCTCTGCACCGGCTGGGTGGCCTCAAGCAGCACCGGCAGCGGGGATACCGTCTGGATGAGCCTCGGCACCAGCCAGTTCAACGGCAACGTCACCTATGGCAATAGCACGACGACGGCAGCGCCGCTCTCGTCTGCCGGTTGGCAGCAACTGCCTTTGGCCTCCTTCCAGGTGCCCGGAGACGGGCAATACCTTCGCTTTCCCGTTCAGGCCCTCCAACTCCACGCGGCCACGACCCATTCTAATGTCTCATTCTGGTTTGACGATGCCATCCTCTATTCCGTGAGCCGCAGTGTCCGATACGACATAGCGGGTAGACCAATCAGCCGGACCACGCCGGATGGGGCTCAGACCTATACTGTCTATGATCGATGGAACCGTGCCGTCCAGATCTTTGATGGCAACGGCTATTCGGTGTCGATTATGTGGGACAGTCGAGACCGCGTCCACCAGATTCAGGATTCATTGGGTTTCCAGACCACGTTCGGTTATGATCATGTCGGAAACCTGCTCAGCGTCGTCGATGCTCGTGGCAATCCTACACAGTTCGCCTATGACCCGATGAATCGGCTCTTGACCATTACCTACCCCGACAACAGTACGGAGCAGTTTACTTACGACCCCGCCGGCAATCTCAAAACTTACGTCAACAACCGTCTGCAGTCCCGTACTTTCAATTACGATGCGGCCAACCGCTTGACCAGCACCGTCTATGCAACCGACGGCACCAGCGTCTCGTATACGTACGACAACATGCACCACGTTCTCACCCGTACCGATAGGAACAGTGACGTCAGCACGTTCGGATACGATTATCTCTATCGGGTGATCAGCGTCGTCCGAACGTCGGGCAGCGGTTCGCCGTCCTCCCCCTGCTCGCAGTCCAGTACCTACGATGCGGATAGCAACCGAACCTCGTTTACGTCCAGCGTCAGCGGGCAGACGACGCTGAGCTGGTCTGTTCCCACAGGGGGGTACGACCAACTGGATCGACTGGTTCAGTGGCAGGATCGCCAGTCAGGGACGGTCAACTTGGACTATGACGTGGACAGCAATCGCACCAGTCTTGCCTTCCCGTATGGCTCGCCTGCCCCCATCACCACATCTGTGTTCGACGTGATGGATCGAGTGATCGGAATGGCCACCACCAACCTCGGCGCCAACATCCTGCCCCTCTCCACTTCCTACGACCTGGCCTCCCAACGGCTCACCCTTTCCGTAGGAAACGACCACAACGATTATGGCTACGACGCCAAGGGGCAACTCGTGCAGGAGAGCCTCAACTGGTTCTCGGAAGCGGGCTTTGCGGCCTTCCAGCACGGCACGCTCGTGGGCACCCAGACAGACCCTTCCAGCAACACGGTGAGCATCCTGGCGGTGAACGATACCTTGACCGGACCCCTGCTCCAACTGGACCGGTGGCGCCTGGCCTTCTCCGCGGGGTCCTACGTGGGGCTGAACATCACCGCCACCGGCGGGCTCTCCTTTGCCTACCCGGTGTGGCCTACGAACACCATGACGAACGCCCTCCCGCCGGTCTATGAAACGCCGGGCAACATCTCTCTCGCTGCGGCGGCCGAGCATCGGGTCCAACTGACGGGGAGCATGGCGAACTTTGATATCCAGGTCAACTTCGCCAACTATCAGGATGGCATCATTAGCGACGTCTATACCGACGCGTTGATCGGGCTTCAGGTCGCCGACCTGCCATTCGAACAGACCCCCAACAACGTCGCATCCATCGCTCTCACCGGGGCCTCCTATAGCGCCAGCGTAACCGGCCAGTCCACCCAGACGGCTCCCACGACAGACGTTTCAGGTATCTTCAGGATAAGCCGGATGAATTCGACCGTGAAGGCCCAATACTGGAATAGTGCGACCTCCCAATGGGTTACTCTCAACACGTCGACGTCGTTCAGCACCGGGGTCCTCTACATCGCTCTGTACTTCACAGCCGGCGCCGGCTGTGGGACCTTTCAGAACTTCCAGGTGAACGGTTCGACGCCAAATTACCCTTCCACGGGAACGTACACGTCGCAGGTCTACGATGCCGGCATGTCCCGCACGTGGAATAGCCTCTCCTGGTCCGGCGACTTGAGCGGCGGGGGCACCCTGTCCCTGGCCCTGATGACCAGCAACGACCAGGTGACCTGGACGACTACTGGGCCCTTCAACACGTCTCCGCAGACGCTATCGGGTGTCACAGGCCGCTACCTGAAGTACGTAGCCACATTCACGCCCGGGACAGGGGCCACACCCACGACGCTAAAGCGGGTCGATATCACCTACGCTGGAGCGAATCCGTCGACGGCGACCACCAATAGCTTCGACGGCGTGGGCAACATCTTATCTCGCGTGACCATGGGGCCAGGGAACACGACCATTACGGACATCCGTAGCAACGGTACAGGTTGGCCCAGCACGGACAACATCAACAACCTCAACCAGGTGGTTCGCCAGGACGTCACCGTCGGAAACGTCACCACCACCACCAGCCGCTTCACGTTCGATCTGAGCGGCAACCGCCTGACCAAGACCACCAATGACACCACCCAGACCTGTCACTGGGATGAAGACAACCGCCTGCTCTCGTATACTCTGGCAGTCAACAATGCGTGCATCTTCAACACCGGCGAATACAACGTCGACGTGTTCGGACCCGTAGGGAACATCACGGTCTCGTATACGTGGGACATCCTAGGACGCATGCTGACCCGGACGGATGCCAGTGGCACGTCGCAGTTCGTATGGGACGGTTGGGATCTCGTCATGGAGTTCGCCCCCGATGGAACCTCAACTCGATACTATGTGGTCAACGGTCTGCTGTACATGTTTGAGAGAACGCCCGCTGGCGGCAGCAGTGCGACGTATTTGGTCCTGACTGATACCATCGGAACTGTCCGCATGGTTCTCGACAGCGCCAACAACGTCATAGCCCGCTTTGATTACGCAGACGCCTGGGGAAATCTGGCGGCTACGAGCTTTGACAACGTGCCCCATGGGGGGTGCATGTACCGCTACGTGGGAGCGTACGGAGTTCGGTGGGATCCGGCCACCGGGCTGTACTACATGCGGCAGCGATGGTATGACCCGGCTATCCAGCGGCTTTTGACTCGAGACCTAGTCAAACATGCTAACCTATACTCCTATGCTTCAAATCGACCTGCGAGACGAGTCGATCCTCTGGGCCTAGCTCCGCTGGTACCTCCTGGCGGATGGAGCGCATTCTGGGCGATTGTAGGGACAGGTGCTACAATTGGTGCAGTGGGGGGGAGCGCTATACCTGGAGTAGGTACAGCTACAGGGGCTGTCGCAGGTGGAGGATTAGCAGGAGTGCTAACTCTAGGGTTCTGGGCGAGCCAATGGGTTTATACACAGGGGTTTGGCCAGCCGTCAGCAGGTCAAATAGCGCAAGTCTTGGCAAAGATCAGCGACAACAACTCTACCATTGTAGCAGATCAAGCCGCACAGATCTTAAAGCAGTATATGGCTGACTTTAACAGAGTCACCACACCATTCTGCGGCCAATCGGCCGATAATTTGCAGGCCGATCTCGTCGCCGCGTTTCATGGCCAAAAAAACTTGGATTTCTCAACAAAGGGCACGACGAATCTAGGTGGTCTGCATGCGATGAACTGGGTAGTTGTGAGCATAAACGGACAGGCAATCATGAGCCTTTATGCGGGCACTCAAGCTGACGTTCAGTATGGAGATTATCAACCTCCGCAAGCGACGACACCGCCTTATCCAG
This sequence comes from Candidatus Xenobia bacterium, assembly GCA_036501005.1. Taxonomy (GTDB): domain Bacteria; phylum Vulcanimicrobiota; class Xenobia; order RGZZ01; family DASYBA01; genus DASYBA01. The sequence continues at coordinate 12,004 of DASYBA010000435.1, forward strand.
GGGCACCGGGATACCCAGGTGTCCCTACCAATCCAATAATATTCTAACCCCCGTCGAGGATCTCAACAGTCTCACGTCAAATAAATGCGAAATTTATGGATAACCTAAGTTGGGCTATAGTCCTATTGACGATTTGCTCGAGCGTATTGGCCGGTGCATTTGGCGTCGCGTCCGAATTCGACAACCGCAATCGCGCTGTCCTGAAAAAGCAACTAGCAAATCGTTGGGGATGGAAGTATGGGAAAACACGACGTGATATAATTTCTGAACAACTACCTCCTTCGTCTGCCGTGTTTTCGGTGCGTGGAGCAAATTTTATCCAATGGAACATGGGCTCGGCGATAAATTGCATTGAAGGGAGAAAGGCAGGATTGAATTTCGGCTGTTGCGATATTTCTCCGCTACGCGGATTGTGCGATATTGGCCCATTACTGGGTACTACGCTCATGTTCATTCGTCACAATGGCTTGCCACTGTTCCGCCTGTCCTCTAAGTTCGACGGATTCGTGAGGGATAACCGCGAAGTCTATTCACCAGAGTTTAGGAAGCAATATAGCCTAGACGGGAGGGATGATCCAGAGGTCCGCTCTTTGTTTACAGAAGAACTGCAGTCGTTTCTGACTGCCGGCGATCCATGGAATATAAATGTTTGCAGTGACTGGCTCGTAGCAGACCAAGGCAGGTTACTCCCAGTAGAGCAGTTGGAAACGGTAATAGATAGCCTTTGCAAATTAGCCATCTACCTTCGGGTTTTCCCATGAGCAGCGAGCTTCATGAGTGCATCAACTGATATCCATGAGATCGCTTCTGCTCCAGGAACGGCGCCCGTCGGTCCTCTACATCCACCGCCACCTCCGCTACCGCATCGGCAGCCCACCCACGCCGCCGGCTGCCCCTGTTCGCGCCCATCGCTCGTATAGCTGCATTTATCTTACACTGACCATCCAAAACCGGCCCTCTATCAGCGGACGGCCTTATCGGAGGATGGATCATGTCAAACAAGGGTGCAACCATTCGATAGTACACAGCAAAAGAGCGTGAGCGTGCGATTGCGTTGGGCAATCGGATAGGTGCCCGAGCGGCAAGCCAGGAGCTTGGTTACCTCCGGACGCAACTCCGAAAAGTAGAAAATTATTCAAGCATCGGCAAGATCTCGATATGAAATGGAGAAGCCCCCTGTGTAACGCCCGGCGCTGCTGTAACAGCACTGGATCAGCAGGCACCTTATGGCATCTACAGTCCTCTCTGGCCAAGCGATCGATCCTGCCCTCAAGCAGAAGCTCATTGAAGAGGCGAGGATGAGGGTGGAAACTACTCTCCAAGAGCACCTCTGCAGCCTCCCTCAGAATGCCGGTGAGCTGCTGGACCTCGAGCAGAGTCTGCACCAGGCGATGGCCCGCCAAGTGACCGACCGGGTTGTCGGTCAGGTTATCGTTGCCGCGCTCGAGTCGGAGGATGTCCGTGGCCAGGCTGCACAGGTCCAGGCCTGTGTCCCTCATCTCCATCTGCAGGATCGACACCAGACCGTCACTATAGCGCTGCTCGGCGGGACGACAGTTACGGTAGAGGCAGCGTACTATTTGCGACGTCCTCCCCGAGGGCCCGGCAGAGTTCGAGCACGGGGGCGTCGGGGCAGGGCCGGGAATGGCATGTACCCGCGGCTGGAGGTACTCGGTCTCGGCTTGCGCGCCTCTCCGGCTCTGGCCAGCGAGGCAGCACGCCTCGCTGCCATGGGCACCATCGACTCTGCCTGCGAAACGTTGGCCATGCGGGGTGTGAACCTGAGTCGCAAGGTCTTCACACGGCTCTACCGCAGTGTCGGCCAGCGCGGCCTGTCGTATCGGGAATGGCTCATGGCAAACGCCGACAGGGTAAGGCGTAACGTCTCGCTGGCTGGGAAGCGGGTCCTCATCGGTACAGACGGAGGTCGACTCCGGACCAAGGTATGTCCACCGGCAGGGAGGCGGCGAAAGTCGGGCCGCCAAGGCTTTGAGGGAGTCTGGCGTGAGCCCAAGGTCCTCGTCATTCACGAGATTGACGCGGCTGGAAGGAAGGTCCGCAAAGGCGTCCTCTACTATGACGCCACAATGCGGGATGCCGACGGCTTGTTCGATCTGTTGGTCGGCGTTCTTCTCGCACTGGGAGCTCACAAGGCGGTGGAATGGGTCTTCGCAGCCGATGGCGCCGAGTGGATCTGGAACCGTGTCGCTACACTGGTGACCCGGGTTGGCTTCACGGGACGACTCACTGAAGTGGTCGACTTCTACCATGCGGCCCAGCACCTGCATGCCATGGCTTCTGCCCGCAACTGGAGCAAGCGCCAGACCGAAGCATGGACGAAGCGCATGCGACGATTCCTGAAGAAGGGCGACATTGGTCGGATCTTGGAGGAAGCCGAGTCCATCTGCAAGGGTCGAACCGCTGGCGCCATTCGAACCGAGATGGAATACTTCAAGACTCACCGGCACCGAATGGACTATCAGCGCTTCCGTCAACTCAAAATCCCCATCGGTAGCGGCGCAGTCGAAAGCTGTGTACGGCGACTCGTGAACCTTCGAATGAAGGGCAACGGCATATTCTGGCGGGAGGAATGTGCCGAAGACGTTCTCCTACTGCGAGCCCGCCTGCTCTCGGGGACCTGGAGCCCTTTCATACGCACCATACTGAGCCCCAGCGCTCCTTGGTCATGATGCGGCATCTTTTTGGGGTTGCTCCCGCGGGAGAGTGTCCGATTCCGGGGGTTTGGATTTCTATCCATTTGGGAACTCAATCACCGCAGATGTCGATCCGAAGGCATTGGCCATGCCTCCCGGATGGCAATGCTTCGTAAAGGGAACATTGTTTGGCCAAAGAATCTATACTGGACCACCGATCCCGGGTCAAGGGAATCAACCATAGGCTTGTCGCACCCAGTAATGCACATATGTGACTAAGGTTTAGTATGTCTGCTGTTGGCTCATCAGTTCTCAGTACATGTGTCTTCTCTTTATTGGCTTTTGCATTTGCAGCGAAGCTGTCCTTCAACGTGTTCCTGCCTTTCTGGCAGACCCACGAGGCACTTCGAAGTCCTGAAGAAGAAAGTGGATTTGCTATTGGTGACCTCATTGTTATCGACTTGGTCCTTTTGGTACTGTCGGTTTCCGCTGGCGTTTCTCTAGATCACTGGGCTCTCAGGCGAGCGCTACTTCTGGCCTCCTCTGTTTTCTTAACTTCCTGGCTGGTATTTGCTGTAGAGGTGTTCGTTCTGGGACGAAACCTTCGCCGCATCAGGAGGGCTCGAGACCCAAACCGAGACCGGTGCACTGAATGAGGGTGGTCTCTTTGCCAGGACAGCAGAGTTATGCGCACAGATTCATTTCGAGCGTGAGCCACCGTGCACAGCCGGCAACCGATCCTGTGTCCGCCAACTCCGGCCCGTCGCCATTTCCTCACCCAGTCCTGATGGCTGGGCTTGGCACTTGGAATGTGGTGGTCGGTCCGATAGGGAGTGAAGCATGAACGTGGCCTATCTGGGCAGGGTCATTCTGAACACGGAGGCTTAACGCACCATTCTCAGCGAGACGGCCATGGACCACTTCAGGAGCCCCCGGCATGCAGGCCGGGTGGAACGGCCCAACGGCTCCGCGTTCGTTCGCGGGTCTGACGACAATCGCTTTATCGAAATCCAGGTCTGCCTGCAAAAAGGGGTCATCGACCAGATTGCCTTCGGAACTTACGGCTGCGCTCCCGCCATTGCCTGTGGAAGCTGGGCTTGTGAGTGGGCTGCAGGTCGGCCCGCCGTGCAGGTTGGCGAGTTGACGGCCCACATGGTCCTGGAAGGCCTCGGTGGCCTGCCGCCCCATCGAGAGGAGCACGCCCACCTTACCGTCCAAGCCTTGCAGGCAGCGGTCTCGCAGGCCCTCCAAGACCGCTCCTGATCGTCCATCGGTTAACTCATCATCCACCGCGATCAGCCCGGGCGTCAGGCAAAAGGTCCTGGCCGGACACCAGGAACAGGCGTTCCCCCGCGTCCGAGGCCAGGTCGTGCAGCTCCGGGGCAAAGCCGTCCACAGCAAACATGACGTAGGAAGGCTGCTCCTTCCGCTTCAGCAACGTCGCCATGCGCCGCAGATGGTCAAAGTCACCCAAGCTGGCCGCACCTTCCCATGTCCACGCCGCAACCATGATTCGGCCCGCGCCGATATCCCCGATCAGGTCGACAGGCAAATGCGTGTCCTTTGTCAGGGAGCGCCCGTAGCTCTGGACCCTCCATCCCAGACGATCCCGCCCATGCCTTCGCAGCCATTCCACACAGATCTCCCTCAAGACACGCCGCTGCATGTGGTCATGGAGATAGGGCGCCACCCTGCTCGCAAACATCTCATGGCAATCCCCAAACCGTAACGCACTGGCATGGGGCGCCACAAACCGATACCAGAAGGCGGGAAACGGATCGGCCATCCAGCACATCATGCGACGGTCCGACTTCTCTCCAAAGAGTCGCTCCCGGTAGAGCCAACCCATGCGCTGGAGCGTTTCCATGTGGAGCGCCAGCGTCCCGGAGTCAAGGCCCGTCTGCTCTCGAATGCGCGCACTCTGGGTTTCCCCCCTGGCCACAGCGGACAGTATTGCATGGTAAGGAGCAGTATCGCCCGTCTCCTCGTCCAGCACAAACCGTGCTTCCTCTTCCAGAACTGCCCGGGGCTGCAGGAGCAATCTCACGATCTCCTCCCGTGCGGGATTCGAGGGGTCCACCAAGGCATGGTAGCGGGCAGTTCCACCGAAGACGCCATACATCAAAAGGGTGTCCGCAAGACTATATCGACCCCCATAGAACGAGGCCACGTCTTCATAAGAGAGGGTCTGCATGCGAAACAACCCCGCATTGAAGCGACCGAACAATGGGGCCCCGTGCTCCGCTAGACCTTCCATGGAGGGCATGCGGGAACCGCAGAGCACCACCATCACGGAAGAGTGCACCCCTTCCCGATCCCACCACCCCTTTAGCATGGACGGAAAATCCGGTGATTGGTCGAGGAGAAACTGAAAGTCGTCCAGGATGAGTGCAAAACGTTCTCTTCGTCCCACGTCGGAAAGGTAGCGGAAGATTGTGCTCCATGAACCGGCCAGCTCAGCCTTGCTCACCATGTAGGAAGGGAAAACGTGCCAGAGCGCCTCGACCAACGCGGCTCGCTGGGCCCGAGCCGTCGTCTTTTGTGCCAGAAAATAGCAATGGGGGCGGTCGTCCCCGGACTGCCCACTGGAAAAGTACCGCTGCAGCAGGTAGCTCTTTCCCAACCGTGGTCGACCGTACAGCAGCATCATCTGCCCCCCAGGCCGATGCCAAGCCCGTTCAAGTGCTTGTAATTCCGCGCTCCGGCCATAGCAAGGGCTGGATTTGGTCGCGACTTGTCCGGTCATGACTTGTCTAGTCACGACCGCGCAAGTCGCTCGGCCGCGGCGATGTCGCGCCGGTAGTGGAAGCCGTCGAAACCGGCCTGGTCCAGCCAGCCGTACACCGCATCCCGGGCTGCCGCCCGGGTCGGCCGACACGCCACCACGGTCAGGACGCGGCCGCCGTTGCTCACCACCTGGCCATTGTCCTGGCGAGTGCCGGCATGGAACACCAGCAGGTCGTCGGGCGCCGCCAGGGGGACGGGAATGCCCCCCGTTCCTGACGTCGGATAGGACGGGGCGGCTACCACCACGCCACAGGCCGCCTCGGCACGCCAGCGGGGGTGGACCTCCCCGAGTCGCCCTTCGGCCACCGCCTGCAAGACTTCCAGCCAGGAGCCATCCAGGAGCGGCACGATGACCTGCGTCTCCGGATCGCCGAAGCGCACGTTAAACTCCAGCACCTTCGGACCCTGCGACGTCAGCATCAATCCGATATACAACACGCCTCGATAGGTGATGCCTTCGGCCCGCAGGCCCTGCAACACGGGACGAATGACCTGCCGCTCCACGTCGGCCAGCAGATCCGGGGGCGAGATGGCGGGGCAGTAAGCCCCCATGCCGCCGGTGTTGGGGCCCTCGTCGCCGTCGTTTCGACGCTTGTAGTCGCACGCCACCGGCAGCGGCAAGAAGTCTTGATCCGACACCAGCGTGAGCAACGATATCTCGAGGCCGTCCAGGCGCTCCTCCAGGAGCACCAGGTCGCCGGCCTCGCCCAGCACCCGTTCTTCCATCAGCAGCTTGACGGCCTCCCGAGCGCCGGCGACCGTGTCGTGCAAGGTCACGCCCTTGCCCCCCGCCAGCCCACTGGCCTTGACGACCACGGGTCCCTCCCACCGATTGAAGACTGCCTCGGCTTCCGATACGCTGGTCACCGTCTCCGAGCGCGCCGTCGGCACGCCGTATCGAACCATGAAGTCTTTAGCCCACGCCTTGCTGGCTTCCAACTGGGCCGCGTCCTGGCAGGGCCCGAACACTTTGATGCCCGCCGCGGTCAAGCGATCGGCGAGGCCGGCCGCCAGCGGCGCTTCCGGCCCTACGACCACCAGTCCTATGCCCTTCAGACGGGCATAGGGGGCGATCTCTTCGATCGACAATTCGACATTGACCGGCGTGCCCGCATTGCCGGGCGAGCACGTGACGGTCGCCTCTCGCCCCAAAGCCCATGCCAAAGCATGCTCTCGAGCCCCGTTGCCGATGACCAGAACCTTCATGTCACTCCCATTCGATAGTACCGGGCGGCTTGGTGGTCAGATCGTATACGACCCGATTCACGCCGTGCACTTCATTGATGATGCGGTTCGATATCGTCGCCAGCGTCTTCCAAGAGAGCTCAGGCACGGCCGCCGTCATGCCGTCGCTCGAGGTGACCGCCCGGATGGCGACGACCTGGGCATAGGTGCGCTTGTCGCCCATGACGCCGACCGTGCGGACTGGGAGGAGCACCGCGAAATACTGCCACAGGCCCCGGTTTTCTCCCGTTTCTTCCAGCACTTCCCGCACGATGGCGTCGGCTTTTTGCAGCAGCGCCACGTTGTCGGGCGTGACCTCACCCAGGATGCGTACGGCCAGACCCGGCCCGGGGAACGGCTGCTGGTGCAGGATGCGGCCCGGCACGCCCAACTCGGCCCCGACCCTGCGCACCTCGTCCTTGAACAGTTCCCGCAGCGGCTCGACCAGCTTGAAGCGCAGGTCCTCGGGAAGTCCCCCCACGTTGTGGTGGCTCTTGATGACTTCTGCCTTGCCCGGGCCCGATTCGATCACGTCGGGATAGAGCGTGCCTTGCACCAGGAAGTCGGCCGCCCCCTCTTCGATACAGGCTTGTTCGAATACGCGGATGAAGGTCTCGCCGATCATCCGCCGCTTTTTCTCCGGTTCCGTGACGCCGGCCAGCCGCTCAAGAAAGCGGGCCCGGGCGTCGATGACCCGCACCGGCAGGTGGGTGGACTCGGCCAGCATGCCGGCGACCTGGTCGCGCTCTCCCGCCCGCAACAACCCCGAATCGACAAAGTAGCACTGCAGCCGATCGCCCACGGCGCGATGGACCAGGGCCGCGGCGACAGTTGAATCGACCCCTCCGGACAAAGCGCACACGACCCGATGCCCCGCCGTCTGTTCTCGGATTCGTTCGATAGTCTCTTCAATAAAGTTGGAGGGCGTCCAATCGAATGAGAACCCGCTCAAGTCGAGGAAGTTCTTGAGAATCTGCAAGCCTTGCGGGGTGTGCTCCACCTCCGGGTGGAACTGCAAGCCGAACCATCGCCGGCCGGCATCGCCCATGGCCGCGACCACGTCGTGGCTGGAGCGGGCGAGCACCTCGAAGCCCTGCGGCACCTGCGTCACCTGGTCACCGTGGCTCATCCAACAGTGGGTCGAAGACGGCACCGTCGAAAGCAAGGGGCCCGCCTGTTGCACGGTGAGGGGCGATTGGCCGTATTCCCGCCTGGCCCCCGGCGCCACCTTGCCCCCCAGCCGTTGCGCCAGAAGCTGCATGCCGTAGCAGATGCCCAGCACCGGCAGGTTCTTTTCGACCACCCAGTCGGGCAGAGCGGGGGCCCCAGCGTCGTAGACGCTGGCCGGTCCACCCGACAAGATGACCCCCCGGGGACGTTCCTGGGCCACCTCTTCCCACGGGGTTTCCGGCGGCAGGAGCACGCTGCGCACCCCCAGCTCCCGCACCCGTCTGGCGATCAACAGGTTGTACTGGCTGCCGTAGTCGAGCACCACGACAGCTTCATGGATGACCTGGGTAGAAGTCAAGAGCGGGCCGGCCTCCTAAAATCGATATATCGAATGGCGGTCGCAGCCCCCAGCCAGAGGAGCAGGGCCGGCAACATCCACACGAACCCCAACAGGTGCTCGGATCCGCTCAGGGCGGCCGCGAAGAGCACCCCGGCGTCATGCAGGGGGTTGAGCACGGCCAGAGAGACCGTCGGATCCTCCGCCGACCCCGCCAGCAGGGCCTGTGCCCCGATCAGCCAGGCCGCCGCCGTCAGCCGAGCTGCGGTACTGGGCAGCAAGCCCCGGGCGATCACCCCGCCTCCGAACCCGCATCCGGCCACCATCAGCAGGGTGACCACCATGGCCGCACCGGCCCCGGGCGTGAAGGCCAGTCCAAAGTGCAGGAGCCCGACCAGCAGGGCCGTCTGGACCATCAAGAGCACGCCCGACAGCACGGCCTGGCCCCCCAGGGCTACCATGCGTTCCAGCGTGGGCCCCTCCCGGGCGGGGGGCCAGCGAAGCCCCTCTCGAAACCCCCAGGTCCACACCGCGCCCGCCAGGACCATCCAATAGGCGGCCAGGGGCGCCGCCAGGCTGGCCAGGACCTTCTCTCCGTGCGGGGCAAACGCCGATAGCAAGGTGCCTGCCACCACGGCCTCGCCCACCGCCACCCCGACCCATGCGCTGCCTTCCAGGAACCCAGCCCACACCCGTTCCAGCTCGGCTCGACCGCGGCGGGCCGGGAGCACCTGCCAGGGCGTCGAGCGGTAGCGAGCCGAGGTGGCTTCGCCGACCAGGAGTTCGAACTCTCCCAGGCGAGGCTCGAGAAACGATGCAAACACCGAGGACCGCCGAAAGTCGTCTATCCAGCTCCCGGGCGTCTTTTCCTGGGAAAGGCGGAGGGCGGCGTCGATAAAGGCGTCGCAATTGAGCCAGCGCAACCCGCTCTGGGGAGGTCCAACGAAGGCCACCTGCGTCTCGGAGGCCATCAACACGACCTGGTCGCACCACAGGAGCTTGCGGGCCGGACTGCTGGTGAAAACGACGGGCAGGCCGCTGTCGGCCACTTCACGCAGCCGCTCGATGAGGTGGGAGGCGGCCATGGGGTCCAGACCTTTGCAGGGATCTTCCAACAGGAGCACCAGCGGACACGCGGTCAGGGCGGCCGCGATGCGCACCCGCTGCGCTTCGTCCGCGGCCAGATCCGACAGCGGCTTGTCCATGCAGCCGCCCAGGTCCATGACCGTCAGCGCGTTTTCGACCTGGGGTCGGACGTCGGCCAGGTCGGGAGCCGCCTGCAGCGTGGCCATGCGAGTCAAGTACCCTCGCACCGCGCCGTCGGCGGGCAGGGGGGCGTCAGCCCGCACTCGGCCGGCCCCGTAGATGCCTTGGCCGGCGGCCACCCGCAACCCATTGATCGCCACGTAGCCGGAACCCAGGGGCACCTCTCCAGAGAGGAGCGAAAGAAGGCCGTTGGCGGTCCCCTCGGTGGGATGGACGAGGGCCACCATCTCATGCGGCTGCACGACCAGGGAGAGACCACTCCCCTCCCCGCCTTCGACTCGGGCCCGCACCGCGCCGAGGCACACCCGGCCTGGGGCCACCAGCGGCTCGAGCGCCTGGCCCGTAAAGCGGTAATGGAACGGCCCCACGGCGATGATGTCGTGCGCCGCCAGGAGCGTCTGGGGCACCAGCGCCTTGTTCACCCACAGCGCGGGCACTGCTCCGACGTCTCGGATCGCCCACCCCTGCGGATGCTGCTCCAGTCGGGCCTGATGGGCGCTCACCTGGGGGTGCACGAGCTGCAGGACGTCGGCGGCTCGCCCCGCCGCCATGGCGGGCGCCGACAGGGGAATGGGACGACCCAGCCCCAGGCGACGCGCCAGGGGCAGATCCGGCTGGCTCGGATCGTGGAACTGCAGGCGGATCTCCCCGACGTGGATGACCTCTCCACCCCGCAGCTCGGCCGACTCCACCTCTTGCCCGTCGACCCGCACCCGGGCGGTGGGGAGCAGTTTGCGCAGCATCCACTGGCCCTTGTCCATGGCGAGCGAGGCATGCTGCGGGAAGACCTGGCGATTGTACGGCAGCATGCACTGACACGAGACGTGGGTGCCGATGCGCACGACCTCGCGGACGTCGACCGGCACGTGCCGGGGGGCCGCCCCCTCGTAGACCACCAGGTGCACCGTCCGCTCCACGTCCACCCGCGTTCCGGCACTGGGGCTGCGGGGACGGTAACGAGACCCGTCTTCGGGCGGCGTGATGTCGTCCGCGGCCCACGTGGCCGCGGAGACTTCGGCAGGTTCTGCGGTGGCAGAGGCCGTCGGTTGGATGGTGGGGGGGATGGGCACGCGGAGCAGGGTGTCGCCGGGGTTCCCGGTGCGGGGCGTCACCGGCCCGGAGGTACCCCGCACGATGCGGACCGCGGCCTCGGGCGGCGTCATCGTGGTAGTCGGAGGGTTGATGAGCGGCAGCGGATGGTACGGCGTAGGTTCGGGCGCGGGGGCGGCCGCGGGCCGCGGGGTGTTGGCCCCCGGCAGGGGCGCGACGTAGACGAGGGTGTAGTCACCCACCGCAATCTTGTCGCCATCGGACAGTCGTCTGACGGTGACCCGGTTGCCGTTGACGAGCGTGCCCCGGTTGGAGCCCAGGTCGATGAGCTCGGCACCGCCTTCGTCGGTCACCAGCTTGCAATGAAAGACGGCGACGCCTCGTCCGTTCAACACGACCTGGTTGGAAGCATCCGAGCCGATACCGGTATTTACCCGCGCCAGCGTGACCGCGTCGAGATCGCCGCGGGCGCTTCGAATGCTGAGCCGGCCGTAGTCCATGTCCCGAGTGTTGGCGAAGGGCTGGTTTTACCCTGCCCGGATTGCGTTGGAGGAATCAGGTGGACCCTGAGCGAGAGACGCTTTATACTCGGAGCATGTCCTTTCAGTTCATGTTCGATCGGATGCTGCAGAGCGACTCTGCCTTCGATGGACGGTTCATCACCGGGGTGCTGACCACCGGCATCTACTGCCTGCCCTCGTGCCGGGCTCGCAAGCCGAGAGCGGAGAACGTGCGCTTCTTTGACTCGGAAGAAGACGCCAGGTCGGCCGGCCTGAGACCCTGCAAGAAGTGTCGCCCCGACGCGTGGTATGCGGGGCACGATCCCCAATGGGGCCGCCTGCGGGAGGCGTGGCGGATGGTGCAGGATCGCCCGGGCGACTTTGCGGGCATCGACGCGCTGGCCGAGGTGGTCGGAGTCGGCCTGTCCCGCTTGCATGGGCTGACGTGGCAGGCGTGGCAGCAGACCCCGGCCGAGGTGTTGCTGCAGGCTCGGCTGCGATGGGCGGCGCGCCTGCTGGCCGACCGGCTGCCCATGATCGACGTGGCCTTCCAGTGCGGGTTCGGCTCGCTGTCGGCCTTCAACAGTCGATTTCGACAGGGTTTCGGCATGACGCCGACGGAGTATCGGAAGCTCGATGCAGTGGCCACGTTTACCATGGGGTTGCCGCCGCGCTACGATCGGTCCGCGGTGTTGCGATATCTAGGGCGGGATGCCGACAGCCTGACGGAACGGGTCATCGATGGGACGTATCGGATGGGACTCTGGATTGGAGACCGCCCGGTGGAGGTCGTGGCGACGCTGGGCGCCGCGGCGATGGAGGTGACGTCGGCCGCGCCCGAACTGCATCGGGAGGTGCTGGGCCACGTTCGGCGCCGCCTGGGTCTGGGGGTCGATCCCAGCCGGTTCGAAAAGGCCGCCGCGCCTTTAGCGGCGACGCATCCAGGGCTGCGGGTGCCGCTCATGTCGAATGCGTTCGAAACCATGGTGTGGATCGTGCTGGGCCAGCAGGTCAACGTCCGCTATGCCAGCACGGTGCGGCGGCGATGGGTGGAGGCCTATGGGGAACCGTGTGGTGACGGGCTGTTTGCGCCCCCTCGAGCCGAGCGGATGGCGGGGCTGACCGTCGACGATGTCGCCCGGTTGGGGACGACCGGGCGGAAAGCTGAAGTGATCCTTGGGATCGCCCGCGGGTTTGTCGAGGGTCAGTTGCCCGGCGAGGAGGGGGAACCGATTCCCCTCCTGGAACGCCGGCTCTTGGCGTGGCCGGGCCTGGGCCCGTGGTCGGTTCAGTACTATCTGATGCGCGGTCTCGGGGTTCCGGACGCGTGTCCGGTGGGAGACGCCGCGCTGCATGCGGCGGTGCAGGCATGGTTTGGGCTGGAAGCCCGGCCGGGCGCGGCAGAGGTCACGTCTTGCATGGCCCGCTTCGCCCCGTGGCGGAGCCTGGCAACTTTTCACCTGTGGAGATGGCACGAGGAGAACAAGCGATGACGATACGGACGCCGTGGGGGCCTTTTGCGCTGGTCGGAGACGAGAACGGGTGGGTCTCTTGCCGGCCGGGCCGCGACGACGGGGCGTGGGGACCCGCCGGAACGCAACTGCTCGAATACCTGGAGGGGCGACGGACACACTTCGATCTCCCCTTCGCACCGACCGGCACCCGATTCCAACAAGCCGTGTGGGATCTATTGCGCGCCATCCCGTATGGGAGCACGACCACCTACGCGGCCCTGGCTCGCCAGTTGAGGAGCAGCCCCCGGGCCGTCGGGGGCGCGGTCGGACGAAACCCGCTGGCCATCTTGATCCCCTGCCATCGGGTGGTGGGGTCGGACGGCAAACTGACGGGCTTCGCTTATGGCTTGGACATGAAACGCGACCTGCTGGCGTTGGAAGGTCAGTGAGCCGGCGAACCGGACGCGGTGGCCGGGCTGCCCGTAGCGGGACTGCGCGATGCGGGGCTGCCCGATGGCGTAGGGCTGCCGCTGCCGGCTTCGGAAGCTGGACTGCCTGAGGGGGCGCCGTTCCTGGCAGGTTCGGCGCCGAGGGTGCGAATGACCCGGGCCATCTTGCCGCTGCTGCCCGACAGGTACTTTACCAGAACCCGCTGACCGGGCTGCATGGGACCGCCGAACGCCACCTCCATGGTGTGGTTGGTGATGGTGAAGGTCTGCTCGCCCTGGTCGGTCTTGACCTCAGCCTCGGTGGGCGTCAACTTGTCCAGCGTGCCGACTGAGTGCGGTCCGAACTGCCACCAAGGCGGTCCGGAGTCCTGACTCTCCTCCGTTGATGACCCGATTTCCATGCCCATCAGGATGAACAATATGCAGGCAATCCCCAGCAATGAAAAGGCGATCACGCGGTTCGCATCGGTCTTCGGTACATCGTCGGGCCCGGTGAGTGCTGGCACGGTGAGTCCTCCCCCTTTCGCAGTAGATTTCTATTCAAGGTGAAGGGGGCACGGGCCTGCTTGCCAGACAGACTCAACGGGCAGCGGTGAGGGCGGCATGGTGCAAATATTCCTGACCGAAGCGGGGGTTGAGGCAGACGTGCCAGTGCCCGCCTTCCACGTGGTGGAGGTAGATGCGATCGAAGAGCCAGTCGGCGTACAGCAGAGCCTTCAGTGCCGCGGGCGCGGAGGTGTTGACGTCGGCGGCGATGCCGGCCCCGGAGGGGACGACGGTGAAGCCCGCTCGAGGTCCCGCCAGACTGGTCAAGCGGCGCGCCAGGTCGGCCAGGTAACCCGCCATCTCCGGCTTGAAGCGCAGGGGACGTCCGGCGATGCGAACCGTGGCCCACGGCGGTGATGGACGCCAACCCAAGGTCTCGGCTTGTTCCTGGCTGCCCTGGTAGCGACCCTCGATGCGGGCCAGTTGGGCAGGTGACGCCAGGAACGCGGCATAGGCCGCCGACACCTTCCACACGTAGATGTCGGACTCGTCGCCCAGCGCCTCCTGGTGGTTGGCGTCAGTGGTGACGTCGCCATCCATGGTGCGCAACCCGTTCAGCATCTCGCGGCAGCGATGGTCGTTCCACAAGGTCAGATAATCGATATGCCGTCGCCTGAGCGCGTGATACAGCGGAGCCCGGTCGTACGCGGTGAAGCCGGCATCGGGCGGATCGACTCGCTTCAGAAAGTCGTGCAGCAGGTCGTCGTCGTTCTGCATGCCGTTGTGGTAGGCGGCCACCGCGAGATCCGGCAGGTTGTCGTAGGCGTCCAGCAGGATGCGCATGAAAATGACGCTGTCTTCGATGTTGCATATCGGCAGCATGCGCTCGTCGGCCACTCCGGCCTTGGCCCGCAGATGACGGTGACGGGCGACGGTCTGCCAGGCGTTGGCCTCGGCCAGCCGAACCGACACGTCGTGGCGCAGGGACTGAGCGCCTGGCAGATGGAGAGATCGTACCAGGCTCAACGCCACCCGCTCCCCCCGATAGCGCAGCACCGCCGGCATCGCATGAAGTGAAGCGTAGACGTGGCTTTCGGTGACCGCACCGGCGGACATCTGGCCGATACCGGCGCAGGCGGCAAACGACATGGCTTGGGTGCCCCCGCTGTTCTCCCATGTCAGGATGCCCTCGGCCATCGGCGCCGGCACGCCATAGCGGCGACAGGCCTCTTCAATCGTGCGACGCCAGGCGTGGGTGACGCCGACGTTGTTGGCGACGTCGTGCGAACGGGTGCGATGGTAGACGACGTAGCTCTGCGCCAACGCCTCTTCCCGCGCCTGGGGGCGACTCTGGGGCTGGAATATGCCCCCGATGGCCTGGTCGTACACCTGGGTCTGCTCTGTCGGATATTTGCCCAGATAGTAGTCCCGCAGGTCCTGCCCATGGGCGGGGGTGAACCATAACAGGACGCAGAGCATTCCCGCCAACCAGGTGAACCGGCGCATAGGCGTGCCTCCCACAAAGCGATACAAGGATTTTCCAGGGCGGCGCAGATTCTCCTGTGACAATCGAAAGGTTTTCGATAGGCAGAGCCCCGCTGCCAGTGCCGTCAGTGCTTTATGGACCCGTTCGCCCGAACGACTCTACCCAGGCGGGCAATCGACACGGCGTAAAGTTGGTCGACCCAGCCGTCCGTTGGGTGGTTTGGCTATATTTGGACTGGAGGGTATGTATGGCGCATATTCAGTGCAAGGTATGGCCGATCGTCCATACGATAGAGCGATGTCAGGGTGTCGGAGGGTTCGGGCAATGGCGGCACCCCCCGGCTGAGGCGCAGTGTGCGCTCCACGGGTGGGGCTTCCCGCTGCGGGTTATCGGTTCCCTTCGCTGGGTAAGAGATCTCCATCGGAGGCGAAATGATGAGCACCCGGCTTTATCTGTTGGGAGCATTCCTGCTCCTGCTCTATTCTACGCTGGTCGCCGGCTCTGCCGCGGCGCGCGTCTATGCGCAATCCGACCAGACCGCCCCTGCGCTGGCCACCCCGGCTCCCGCTCCGCCGGCGCCCCACATGGTGGCCCCGCAGGACCTCCCCGGCCTGCGCGACTTCGGCAAGGTGTCCGAGACCATCTACCGGGGCGGGCCTCCCCACGCCGAGGGCCTGCCCTACCTCAAGAAACTAGGCATCAAGACCATCATCGACCTGCGACTCATCCGCACCGATCGGCGGGTCTTGAAGGGCAGCGGGTTTCAATACGTGCGCATCCCCTTCTTTGCCTGGTATCCTCGCAAGATCGACGTACTGCACTTTCTCAAGGTCGTATCGGATCCCGCCAACTGCCCCGTCTACGTGCACTGCGACTACGGCGCCGACCGGGTGGGCGTGATGATCGCCTGCTACCGCATGGTCGAGCAGCACTGGCCCAGAGACGTCGCCATGAAGGAATACCGCCTCTATCGATCGCACCCCGAGGTCTTCGATGCCCGACCGTTCCTGCACCGCCTCAACCCCGAAACCCTGGCTCAGATGCTGCCCAAGACCGACATGCCCCACGTTCTCGTGTTCACGGCCGACGGTGATCTCAAGCCCAGATCGGTCTCTGCCAACGTGACCATCCCAGCGTCACCCCGGCCCCTGAGCCTGGAAGCCTCGCCCGCTCCGAACACCGCGACGGAGGACCCCCCAGAGAGCCTCCCTGAAAAGGGCATAGAGAACGACTAACCGCAGCAGCGTTTGAGCTTGCGGCCGCTCCCGCACGGGCACGGCTCGTTGCGGTGCCAGAGGCCGCCCACGATTTCCCGCAGCGCGTCGATGTCGACCGGCCACGACGCCTCCGCTGGTCGTCCCGACGGCGTCGTCGTCGTCAGTTCTCCGTGCAACAAGCGCCGCCGCACCACGTGCATGGCGTCCATTACCAGGATCAGGTCTTCCCGGTCGCCCATGCGTCGGCTGCTGGCCTCGGTTCGCAACAGCAACGGAATCCGTCCTGGCTTGGCCAGCGGCCACTCGTGCGCGCGGATCTCCTCGCAGATGTCGATACCGACCTCGTCGGGCCGGTCGAACGTCATCGACATCAGCCCGGCCGCCATCGCCTGGTCGGGTTCCCCGTCCATCATGGAGACGGCGCTGCGGGCCCGCAGGTAGATACCCAGGCCGTACTGGATGCTGCCCGCCCCCAGCACCGATACCCATATCGGCGAAGTCGACAGGCCGCTGATGCGCACAAGCTCGTCGTCGTGCGCCTCGTTCCAGGGCAGGTCGAGATAGAAGTCGCGGGCGGCGGCGAAGAACGTGCCCACCACCTCCGGGCGGGCCGCCTGCAGATAGGTCCGGTGATCGCCCAGGTGTTCGCCGAAGGTCTCAAAGGTCTCGTCGAGCAAGCCGTGCGGCGGGGCTTCGACCACCCGAATCCCAAGCCGCTCCAACTGCTCTCTCTCCCACGCCGTCGGCATCTCCAGATAGACCGCGGCCGGCCGGGCCGCCGGCAACCCCGATAACGGCGTCTCCATGCACTTCAACAGCGCCTGGATGGCCGCCTCGGGCGCTTCACCTCGAGGCGCGACGTCGAACCCCCTCACGGTCTGGTCGTCCACCCACAGCACCAGGTCGTGACGTCGCTTCTGCACCATGATGTTGGTGGATCGACGGGCACCAGCCCACACCGTGGTCGACTGCGGCAAGTGCGCGAGCTGCTCCCGGGCGATGGACAGGGACATCGGATGGCCTCCTCCAGATAGTCGTCTAGTTGATTTTTATTCAACCCTGCCGACTCCTCCGGGAGGTCTAAACTATCTTTCCGGCGCGATGGAGACGAACTTGGCCAGCGCCTTGTGAAAGCCCAGTTCGATGGTGCCCACGGGCCCGGCGCGCTGCTTGGCGATGATGAACTCCGTCGGCACCACGGGCTGCTCGGCCAGCGGGTTGTAGTAGTCGTCTCGATAGATGAAACAGACCATGTCGGCATCCTGCTCGATGGCGCCCGACTCCCGCAGGTCCGACAGCATCGGTCGTTTGTCGTTACGCTTCTCCACCTCTCGGGAGAGCTGCGAGAGCGCAATGACCGGCAACGACAACTCCTTGGCCAGCGCCTTCAAGGACCGGGAAATCTCGCTCAACTCCTGGTTGCGGTTCTCCGTCTTGCCGTGCGAACGCACCAGTTGCAGATAATCGAGCACGATCATGTCGCAACCGAACTTTTTCTTGAGCCGGCGGGCCTTCGCCCGCAGCTCCATGGAGGTCAGGCCCGGCGTGTCGTCGATGTACAGGGGAACGTCTTGAAGATCGTTCATGGCCGTGGCAATCTTGCGCCAGTCATCCTGCGTCACCTGGCCGGTGCGCAGCCGGTGGCCCTCTACCCCGGCATGCGAACAAAGGAGCCGCTGCCCGATCTCCTCTTTCGACATTTCCAGGCTGAAGACCGCGACCGGCATTTTCTCCCGCTGGGCCACGTGCTGAGCGATGTTCATGCACAAGGCGGTCTTGCCCATGCCCGGTCGGGCGGCCACGATGATCAAGTTGGATCGGCCGAACCCCCCGGTCAGCCCGTCCATCGCGCGGAAGCCCGTTGGAATGCCGACCACGGTCGCCTTGCGGCGGTGGATCTCCTCGAACTTCTCGAACGTCTGCAAAAGGACGTTCTTGAGCGGCACAAAGTCGTTCGACAGATTGTCCTGGGCGATGCCGAACACGATCTGCTCCGCCTTGTCGACCAGCACCTCGAGCCCCGTCTCCTCATCGTACGCCATGCGCCCCATGGAAGAGCCGGCCGCAATCATCTTGCGGCGCATGGCCTTTTCCCGCACGATCTTGGCGTAGAACTCGACGTGCGCCGAGGTCGGCACCGCGTCGGTGAGCTCCGTCAGGAAGTGCGCACCGCCGATGGCCTCCAGCCGACCCCTGGCCCGTAGCTCGTTGGACACGGTGACGAAGTCGATGGGCTCGCCCCGATCGGCCAGCAGCAGCATCACCGCGTACAGCGTCTGATGGGCTTCCTTGTAGAAGTCATCGGGCGTCGGCAGAATCTCGCTGGCCCGGCTCAGCACGTCGGATTCGATAAAACACGCGCCCAGCACGCTCCGCTCGGCGTCGAGGTTCTGGGGCGGCATCCGCTCCAGCGAGGGGGCTATCGTCATCAGGCGTGGACGGCTGCTACGACATCCACCGTCACGTCGGCCGTGACCTTGGCATGGACCTTGACCGCCACCTTGAACTGGCCGAGCTTCTTGATAGGCTCCTTGAGCTCCACCTTGCGCTTGTCGATGGGAACGCCCACTGCCTTGGACAGGGCCTCAGCCACGTCAGCCGAGGTCACCGCACCATACAACTTGCCGTTCTCCCCGCACTTGACCGGCACCGACATCGGATGTTCGGCCATGCGGCCGGCCAGCTCCCTGGCTGCGGCCACTTCCCTCGCGTATTTGTCCTTCTCGACCTGCTGCTTGTGGTCCAGATTCCGCAGGTTGGCTTCCGACGCTTCCGCCGCCAGACCCCGCGGGAACAGAAAATTCCGCGCGTAGCCGTCGGACACGTTGACGACTTCGCCCTTTTTGCCCAGCGTCTTGACGTCTTGAAGCAGTATGACTTTCACCGCGACTTCCTCCCTTTTCTTTGAACGCGACAAAACCAGGCCAGCCCGGGTTAGCGGGCAACCTGTTTGTCTCCACCCGGCTTTTGCCCTACCCGGTGTAGGACAACAGGCCGATGGCTCGGGACTGCTTGATGGCAGTCGTCAACGTACGCTGATGCTTCGCACAGTTGCCGGAAATCCGACGCGGCAGAATCTTGCCCCGCTCGCTGGTGTATTTCTTCAGCATGTTGAAGTCCTTGTAGTCGACCGTCGTCACTTTGTTCATGCAGGCATGGCAAATCTTGCGCTTCGGCTTGCGTACCCGGGGTCCACCCTCTCGCTTCATGGTTCCCTCCTTTCCTGACAAATCTGGTCTTGAGAATCTTCACCCTGGGCGGGCGGTTCCACACCGCCCGCCAGGAACATCTAGAACGGGATGTCGTCCATGCCCATCTCGTCCAGCCCCTCGTCTTGCCGAGGGGGCGGGGCCTTGCTGGGTCCGCCACCCACCGCAGCCGCCACGGGGGTGCGGGC
>DASYBA010000436.1:0-11141 GCA_036501005.1 Candidatus Xenobia bacterium
CGCAGGATGAAGTTCATCGTGGTCGGGTCTTGCACTTCATAGCGCAGGTTGGGATCCTTGGCCAGCAGCTTGCAGGTGGCGGTGTGGTAATAGTGGTGGCGGTCCTTGACGTTCACGTAGTAGGTCTCGTGGGTGGCCACCGGCCTTTCGACCCGGTCGCCCGGGGCGGGCACCGGCGTCGCGTGCGGTCCGAGCTGCAGCACGACCGCACTGAAGGCCACCCCTTCCCGTCCCATGCCGATACGCAGGCCTGGGTAGAGCGCCTGCAGCCATCGCCAGTCGACATACAAGACGTCATCCTCGGCCAGGATGGAAGGCGGGTGCTGGTCCGGGTCCAGCTCGACCGGGTACTCCTTGTCGCCGACCGTCAGCGTGTGCCGTTCGGCATCATAGCGAGTGCGTTCTTGCAGGGCCGTCAAGATGGGGACGACCGGGAAGAGGAGCGCACCGTCACGCTCCAGGTAGCGGTAGCCCGCCAGGTTCTGGCCGTTGACCGCCACGTCCGTGACTTTGGCGGGCTCGGTCTGTGGAATCAAGGTGGGCGCCGCGATCGGATCAGCCCAGGCGCTCGATTGCACCAAAAGGATCAGGGCCAGTCCCGTCATCCAACGCATGTCGACCTGATGCTTTCCGGACCGGAGTCGGCAACCCTGTTTTACTGCCAGTAGAAGTTTGGACGATTCCTATTGTGGGTACAGGCCAGTCTCTTGAGCAGGAACGGCTTCAATACGGCTGCGGATAATTCTGCGGATAATGCGGATAAGGTTTCCGGGATCTACTGGGAGCCGGAAGGTACGGTCAGGGTCCTGTGAACGGCAAAGAGGCCGTCAGCGCCAGCAGGGCCGTCTCCAACGGCGGATGATGCGCCGGGGTGAGCTGTAACGGAGGCTTCGCCTCCGCTATCCTCTGTTTGGTGGCGACCATGAGCTCTTGCGGGCCGACCAGAAGCCACGCCAGATTGTCGATCATGCGGGGCCAATGCTTGATCTGGTTCGACTTCTGACAGAGGATGTTGGTCGGCTGGTACTGCCGGCAGACGTCCGGTTTGAACGCGTGCACGCTACAGTAGAAGAAGCCATCGGGGCGCTGTTCGAGAAACATGCAGCCGGGTCGGCCGTCCGACATTTTTTTCTTCTTCAGCACCCGGTTGTGGGGGTTCCAACCGAACAGCGGCTTCTCGGTATACTTGCGCACGACCTGGTCTTCCCGCAGGGCCAGGTGGTTGGCCAGCCGTTCGATGTCGTAGGGGTGGATTTCCACGGAATACACCCGGCAGCATTCGCCACACTGAAAACACGGTGGCTGGGCTTCTTTCAAGGCCGCCTGCAGGTCGGGTCGATCCCAGGTGACGAGCGACTGCATGACCCTCTGTACGAGCCCACGACCGGCCGGCCACGCGGGCCACGCCAGTTCTCTGCTGCGATCGGGCCAGGTCAGGATGACACCGGCGGCGTTGACGAGCAGGCCGGTCAGGCCGGCCGGCAGCAGGGGCTCGGTGGATTCACGCACCGCTCCGGCGAGGGCTCGCTCGAGGGCGGTGCGGCGCTCTTCCAGGTCGGTCAGGACATACTCGTCCGCACCCATGCGCTCGGCCAGTTCCTCCAGGGTGGCCAGGGACTTGCGCAGGACCGAGAGGGTCGATAGAGTCTCTTGTATCGAGTGCTGGCGAGGAGCCGCTTCCAAGGCTTCAATCCGGCTCTGTACCTCCGCCAGACCCTCGACGTAGCGCTGGCGCAGGTCCTGCTGGATTTCCTGGAGCGCCTTCTCGAGGGCTTTCCAGGCTCGCCGAAAGCTTTCTGGACGGTCGCTGATGTCGACGGTTCGATCCTGATCGTTGGTGACTCGTACCCGGCGGGCATCCACTTCGATACGCTTGAGGTGCTGGATCAACTTGGCGGACTGTTTGATGCAGCCGGGTTGATCGGGGCTGAAGTCGATACAAGACTGGGGACGATCCTCATAGATGGTACAGCGAGTGGTGTGCCCGCCCGCCTCAACCTGGAGGAAGACGCAGCTTCCGTCCGCGGTGTGCTGCAGCTCCGCGTGGGCCGCATTCCAGGTGCTATCGGATGGCGCCAGATAGGTGGTGCGGAACTCCTCATCGTGGGCGAACCCCAGGCGGCGGGCCATGCGAAACACGTCCTGGGCGGTGACCTCGATGTGTGGGCGCCGACAGCACACGCCGCAGCGAGAGCAGACGTGCGAGGTCGCCTGCGGCACCGCCTCGGCCAGGGCCAGCACGACCTGCCCGGCGGCCCGCCGGACTTCGGCGAACTCGCCCAGGTCGCAACTGAAGATCTCCTCCGGGCCCTCGGGACCCGGTCGCGTCACTGACAGGGCTTCGGCGGTGAGGGCCACGACCGCGTCCGGAGTGAGCATGGAGAGTCGGTTCGGGAGGAACCTGGACCTGACCTGTCACAACAGGTCCCCATGAAGATGTGTCGGAAGGGCCACCCTTTCGATCCTGGCAAGGTCGTGGAGGAGATCCAGTTCGAGATTCCCTGCCCGTTTTGTGTGGCTCTGCATAGGTCGCGGGTCGCCAAGGGGGCCCTGCTCACGATCGGCACGATAACCGTTCTGGGCGTGGCGGTCGCCCGCCTGGGGCCGCTGGCTGCCCTGGGGGCTCTGGGTAGGGTGTTGTGGTGGGTTCCGGCCTGGCTGGGGGTTGCCGTCGCGTGCCTCGGCAGCGTCGATCTGATGCCGTGGGCGTATTGGTTCTACGGCATCGGGGGGGTGTTTCTTCAGACGCCGCCGGGGCAGCCGATCTGGCGCCACGTGTTGGAGGTCCTGAACTTCTTCAATGTGCCCGCGTTGCATCCGGAGACCCCGCTTGGCTGGTGCCTCATGGGCCTTCTGCAAGGCGTCCTGCTCGGGCTGGTCGGGATCAGTCTGGACGTCTTCATGCGGCGCATCATGAATGAACCTGACCCGGCTGAGAAACAATGGGTGTTGAAGGCCTTCGGGAGGTGATGATGGATCGAAAGCAACTGGATCGGGTGGCCGGTGTCCTGTCTGCGGTGGGGTCGCCCTATCTGGTGGGACCGGCCACCATCCTGGCGGTGCTCCTCGCGGCCCCCGGCACCGGGACCGAGAAGCTGGCCTGGGCGTTCATTTGTATCGTGTTGCCCATGGTGGGACCGCTGCTCTTCACCCTGTGGATGATGAAGAAGGGGCTCATCACCGATCTGCACATCACCTTGCGCCATCAACGAGGCAGCGTGTTCCTGGTGGCCTCGCTGTGCGCTCTGCTGGCGTACGGCATCCTGGTGTTGACCGCGGCCCCGCCGCTGATGCTGGCGCTAGGCCGGGCCTATCTGGCAAACTGTTGTCTCCTGGCGGCGGTCACGTCGCAGTGGAAGATCAGCATCCACGGGGCTTTTCTGGGATCGGGCACGGTCATCGTGGGGGCCGTGCACGGGGTCTGGGCTGGTCTTTTGGCCGCGGCCTTCCTTGTCCTGGTCGGCTGGTCGCGGACCTGGCGGGGGCGACACACCTGGGCCCAAGTCCTGACCGGAGCCGGCACCGCCGCCCTGGTCACCTGGCTGGCCATGCGAGCCTGACGGCGCGCTCGACGCCAATGCTATGATGTCATCATGGAACTTTGGATCCTGAGCGTCCTGGCGGTGGGAGGAGTGCTGGCCTTCCTGCGGCCCGGCAGCGTCCATCACGAGTCCGTCAAGCGACGCGGCACGACCGTGGCGGTGCCCGTCACGGACCTCGGCGGCCCAGTTGACCTGTATCTGACCAACATCGCGGCCGACGCCAACAGGGTCGCCCTCATCAAGGCGATCCGAGAACATACGGGTCTGGGGTTGAAGGAAGCCAAGGACAAGGTCGACAACGCTCCCATCCTGCTGGTGCAGAACATGTCGGAAATGAGGGCGGCCCACTTCGAGCAGGCCCTCGCCCAGTCGGGAGCGATCACCTCTCGACGTGGGGGTGCGAGGCCAGCCAGCGACGTGCAGAACGACGATTTTGTGGAGGTAGAGCTGACGGTGGTGGGCGGGAACCCCATCCAGGTCATCCGCGTCGTGCGGGAATTCACCCACATGGGGCTCTCGGAGGCCAAGGGCCTCGTCGAAGCGGCCCCCATGGTGGTCTGCGAGGGCATTCCCCGGGCCCAGGCAGAGCGCATGCGCGCCCAGTTCACGGCGGTCGGCGCCACCGTCAAGCTGCGCTAGATGTCGTTGTGGAGCTGGTGCCCGCTCTGGTCGTAGACGTAGTACGCCCGTAGCCCTTTCTGCTTGTTGCGCAGGTACGCTTCCCACTTGCGGCCATTTCGATAGTAGGAGCTGTACGATACCGTGCGATCGTCTTCCAGCAGCCGCTCCTTGGTGCGACGCCGGCCGTAGAAGGCCTCGTAGGTCAGCGAGCCGTTCGGCCGCAGCGTCCACTCCGTCTGCAGCGTGCCGTCGCTGGCATACTGGTAGTCGGTCACGGAGCCGGCCTTGACCACGTATTGCTCGGTGGTGTGCCCCGTCGAGTTGTGGCGCGTATACGACTGGCGGCCCAGCGAATGGATACCCGATTCGATACGCTTGACGTGCCGCTCCAGCGGCCCCGGGTCGACGTCGCTCCAGGCTGGAACGGTCGTCAGCAGCAGCAAACAGAGATAGAGTCGTTTCACGGTGGTCCCTCGGTTTCTTGAAGTGTCACAGATGCAATCAGAACGGTGACGTCGTCGACCGCGGCCGGATCGCCGCGGAAGGCGTCAACCTGGGCAAAGATTTCCGCCAGCAGTTGCTCGGCGGGCAGATGGCCCTGGTCTCGCACGAGCTGTTCCAGCCGCTCTCGCCCGTACAGCTCACCGTCCGGGTTGCGGCTTTCGGTGACGCCGTCGGTGAACAAGACCAGCTTGTCGCCCGGAAACAGGGCGCACTCGGTGGATCGATAGGTCGCATCGTCGATCAAGGCCAGGAGCACATCACCGCTGTCGAGCTCGTCGACGTGACCATCCCCGGCCCGATAGACGAAGGGAGGCTCGTGACCGGCCAGAGCGTAGGTGAGCCGGCCCGCCTCGACGTCGATGACGACATACGCCGCGGTGAGGAACATCTCGACCATCTCCTCCTGGAACTGCTCCCGGAGACTGCGGTTGACGCGGGCGAAAACCTCGGCGGGGTTGCTGGTCTGGCGGCTGGCCTCCCGCATGAGGATGACCGCCATGACCATCATGAGGGCGGCAGGAATGCCGTGGCCGGAAGCGTCGCCGACCACCAGGCCCACGCCGCGCTCCAGCGGCAGCACGTCGTAGAAGTCGCCCCCGATGCGCTGGGCGGGTTGCACCCGCCCGGCGAGGTCGAGGCCGCGTGCGGTCGGCTGCATGGGCACCAGGCCCCGCTGGACGTTCTGCGACAACCGCAACTGCATCTGCATGACGCGCTGTCGCTCGGCCACCTCTTCGATACGGCTCCGCAGGTTGCCGACCATCTGGTTGAAGGCCGTGCCGACCTGGCCGAACTCGTCCTTGCCATCTTCGGGGGCGGTGCTCTCCAGGTGGCCGTGCGTCACCTCGTTGGCGACCCGCACGAGACGCTGGAGGGGCGCCACGAACCAGCGCACGCCAACCAGGTGGATGGCGATGGCCAGCACCACGCTCACCAGGGCGAACCCGATGGCGACGTTGCGCAAGGCTTCGCTGAGCTCCAGGTTGTCCAGCTCCCGGGTTTCCATGAAGGTCTTGCACAGGGTTTGCAGCTCGGTGCCTTCGCGCATGACCTGGAGCCTCTCGCTCAGGCCGGTGGTCGCCATCTGGCGAGCGTCGAACAGGTCGTCGGCGTCGGCCAGCCGGATGGCCTGCTGTTCATCCTCGACCAACTGGCGGGCATCGACCTTGAACTGCTGGGCCAGGGCGGCGCTCTCGGGCAGGTTGGGCAACGGTTGGATCTGCCCGATCAAGACGAGCGTCTTCTGCGACGTCGCTTCGAACTCTTCGTGGTCCTCCGGGCGGTTGTCGCTGAGCACCCGAGTCTCCAGGGCGTGCAGGACGCTGATAAGGTTCTGCAACTGATCCAGGCGGGAGATGGCGGGCAGCTCATACTGCAAGAGTCGCTCCACGACGCCGGTCAAACGAGTGGTCGCGACATAGGTGTACACGCTGCTGGCCACCACCAGAAACACCATCATGGCCAGGCCGAGCAGAATCTTCTGTGCAATCCGCATGGGGTCTAATAGCACCGATTCCCGTTTGAGAAAGAAAAGTTCCTGCCCCGTCGAACCCCACCCGCCGTGAAGGTTCCCGTGCCCCGCAAGGTGCTGCTGGTCTGCACTGCCAATCAATGCCGCAGCCCGGCGGCGGAGTATCTGCTCCGCCAACGCCTCGCCGACGCCGGGCTCAAGGTGGGGGTCGCCTCCGCGGGGGTTTTCGCCATGTCTGACATTCCGGCTCAGCCTTTGACGCAAAAAGCCATGCAAGAGCTGGGCCTGGACCTCAGTGAGCATCGCAGCCAGCTCGCCACGCCGGAGTTGATCGACGAGGCCGACCTCGTCCTGGGCATGAGCCGCCGCCACGTCGAGGAGCTACAGCACATCAATCCCTATGCGGCGCGCAAGATCTTTCTGTTTCGGCCGTTTTGCGAGGGGCGCCTGTGGCAGGCCGCCGATCCGAACGAAGAGGATGACGTCGAGGATCCCGTCGGCCTCCCCCTCGAAGCCCACCGGGCCTGCGTGGGGCTGATCGACGAGCTGCTCGCCGACCTGGTCGCCGGCTGGCGAGAGCAGACGGTTCGCCGCTGAACCCATTCCTCTCGGCCCTGCAGGGCTTGACGTGGGATAGTGCCACCACGCTGGTGGAGATGTGCCAGATGGGGCGCTACGGCTGGTGGTGGCGGTTGCACTGGCGGGCCTTTCGCCTGTATTGGCCCGAGGGCCCGGCCCGCATCGTCTTGCGGGAGTCTGCCGACCAGTCGTGGGAACCCGTGCAGTTCACCTATGGCGAGACGCCGGCGGTGTCGTTCGTGCACATGCTGCGAGCGGTCGAAGTGCCCGAGGGCGCCATCGTCGTCGACCTGGGCTGCGGCCGGGGGTTGCATCTGTTGGCCGCGGCGCGCCTTCTTGGGGTGCGGGTACGAGCCGTCGACTTGATGGCGCCGTTCATTGAAAAAGGCTCGCAACTGGTCCGCGAGCTCGGGTTGGAACGCCAGGTCGCCTTCTCCCATCGAGATTTGCTGGATGCCGAGATCGGCGACGCCCAGGTCGTCCACGTCGTGACGACGACCTTCCTGCCCGAGTTCAAGACGCGGCTGGAGGCCCATCTGGCCGCCCACATGGCCCCGGGGGCGTGGCTCTTGACGCACGCCTGGAGGCCCCGTTCGGCTCGCTTTCGCCTCATGGCGACTCGGGACTATCCGGTGACGTGGGGGTGGTCGACGATTTACTTCCATCAGGTGACGGAGCCGGAGGCGCCGCCAGCATCACCTGCAGGGCTGGAGGAGGATCCTCCAGGGGCGTCCCAGGCGGCGGATTCTGGCTCTTGACGACAAGCGAGTCCGGATCGCCCGCCTGGCGGGTCGCCTCGAGCACCATGCCAGCTTGTCCCGCCTGCGACAGCGCGTCGTCGTAGGAGAGGCCGACGACGTCTGGCGCGACGTGGCCGGTAAATCGTCCGTCGCTCACCTCGACCTCCACCGCAGCCCCGGGCCGGAGGCGAATCCCGGCCGGGGGATTGGTTTCCATCACGTCCCCGGGGTCGACTCGAAAACTGTGCCGCCGCTTGATTTTGGGGACGAGATCGAGCGCCTCCAGGCGATGGGTGGCATCTTCCTCGGTCTGGCCTTGGAGCGGGGGCACGAGGATGGACAGCGGACGCCCCGCCACCCCCAGGTGGACGAGGCTGCGGGGCGGCACCAGCGTGCCCGGCGCCGGCGACTGGCTGACCACGGTTCCCTCCGGCACGCGGGGGGCGATGGCGGGGAAAGCATCGACGCGCAGCCGCCGCATGGAAAGCTCCCGCTGCGCGTCGGCGATCGGCAGGCCGGTCAGTGCGGGCAGGCCAGGCGCGGGCGACGGCCGAGGCGTGGCCGAGCGACCGGGGCCCAAGGGAGGTCCGTGTCGAATGGTATCCCAGGCCCCCAGCATGGCGTCCGGCGACATGGCGACCTGCCGGGTGATGAGCACCCCCACGGCGATCAGCAGGGCCAGGAGCCAGAATTGCGGGAGACGGCGCACCTCTCCAGGTTACGCTGAAACAAACCGGGGGCCTTTAGCGTCTAAGTCGGGAAAAGCGTGAGGAGCACCAACTTTGCATACCGCCGGGGAGGTTCTGCAGTCTCGCTACGAGATTGAGAGCGTGCTGGGCCAGGGCGGCATGGGCGGGGTCTACAAAGGCCGGCATCGGGCGTTGGACGTGTCCGTCGCCATCAAGGAGATGACCCTCGAGGTGAAGGGGGAGAGCCTGGATGCGGCGGTCCGGCAGTTTCGCCGCGAGGCTCAGACCCTGCACCAGCTCAAGCATCCCAACCTGCCCCGGGTGCACGACTTCTTCGAAGAAGACGGCCAGTACTACCTGGTCATGGATTTCATCGCGGGCCACAGCCTGGAGCAGGTGCTGCAGGCCCGCGTCACGAGCGAGGCAGAGGTGCTGGGCTGGGCGCACGAGTTGTGCTCGGTGCTGGAGTATCTGCACGGCTATACGCCCCCCATCATCTTTCGCGACCTCAAGCCGTCCAACGTCATGCTGGGAGAAGACGGCCACATCAAGCTGATCGACTTCGGCATCGCCAAGGACCTGGACACCCGGACGGGACGGGGTACGCAGACCAGCGTGCGGGGCGCGGGCACGCCGGGCTTTGCCGCCCCGGAACAATACGGGCAGGGGTCGGACGTGCGCACCGACGTGTATGCTCTGGGCGCCACGCTGTACAGCCTGCTGACCCGAATGATGCCGCCGGATTCAGTGGACATCGCATCGGGAGCGGCCGAGCTGCGACCGCTGCGGGACATCCGGCCCGACGTCACCCCGGCCACGGCCCAGGTCATCGAGTGGTGCATGACCATCCATCGCGGCAAGCGGCCCACATCGGTTCGCGAGGTGGCGCAGGCGTTGGACACGGGAGGCCCGCCGGTGGCTTCGGTTCCATCGGTCACCGTCCCGCTGCCGGGGTTGCCGGCGGCGGTGCCCACCGTCATCGACATGGACGAGTGCCAGCGACAGATCGACGAGCAAGCGCCGAGGTTCTCTCGTTGGGGTGTGCTTGCCCTCGGCCTCCTGGTGACGCTGGGGGTGGCCGGCGTGGTGGTGCAGCATCACCAGGCTGGGCCGGTCGTCGCACATGGCCTGCATATCGAGACGCAGCCGGCGGGCGCCCAGGTAGAGGTGGCCGGACAGCAAGGCACGACGCCCTTCAACCTGGACCTCGCCATTCCGAAAGCGTGGGTCACCATCAGCAAGACAGGCTACCATACCGTCAGAGAAGAGTTGCCCGTGCCCACCAGCACGAGCTTCGCCCTGGTGCCGGACACGCCGGCGGTGACCTTCGCCGGGTCTCCCGTGGGCACCCACGTGCTGGTCGACGGCCACGGGGCCGGCACGACGTCAGCCGACGGCTTGACGTTATCGCTGGCAGTTGGACGGCATGGGATCACGTTCAAGAAGGCGGGCTACGTCTCGTCCTACATGCCCGTCACCGTGGCGGTGGGGGGCATCCCGGCGCCGGTCTCTTTCCGGCTCAAGCTCGATCCCGCGTATGGCCGCGTGATCTTGAAGGGGGCTCCCGCCGGGGCCGCCATCGGCCTGGACGGCCAGCCGGCGGACTTCAGTCAGCCCGTTCGCCAGGGGCCCCACAAGATTTCCATCGCCGCGACGGGGTTTGAGACGCAGCGGCGCAGCGTCACCGTCAAAGGGGGTCAGACCGCGATCGTAGACGGGCATCTCCAGGCGCAGACAGTGCCCGTGGCCACCGAGAACCCGGTCGTGGTGATGCCGGCCCCTTCGCAGCCGGCTTCGAACCTGACGGGCGGGCCTGGGGCGGGGGCCGGGGCCATCCAGGCGGGCCACGTCGGGGCTCTGCAGCTCGGGCAGTCCGAAACCAGCCTGCCGCCGGGTTTCGTCAGGGCGGGCAAGGACAAGGCGGGCAAGGGCACCTATTGGAATCGGATGTTCAAGGTGCGGGCCCTGATTTCGGACCAGGGCACCGTGTATCGCGTCGTCGTCTTCAACCCCAGCCTGACCACTGTGGACGGGCTTCACGTGGGCAGCACGCGGGCCGAGGTCGAACAGGCGCGGGGCCGCGGTATTGAACACCGCGGCTGGGTGGTCTATCCAAGCGATCGAATCGGATTCCTTTACCACGACAACGTGGTGGATCGAGTGGCCATTCTCAGCCAGCACTTCGTCGAGGAGGGCGAACTGGGCCGCTAGCCTGCTAGCCTGGTGGCGCCACTGTTGCCCCAAGCCCTCCCAGTGTGATACAATTATCGCGCCAAGTATTACTGACGGAGGGACTATATGGCACGGAGCTTTCGGCTGGATCCGGGATTAGAGAAGCGACTTGAAGAGGTGGCGCGGGTCCAGGGCATACCGGTGTCCGCCTTGATACGTGAGGCGGTCGCCCGTCACTGCGACGAGGTCGCCGACCACAGCCTCCGAGTCGACCTGGCGGACGTCATCGGCAGCATTGAGACGAAGGGCGGCCGGGCAAAACAGACGGGTAACGCTTTTCGGAAATTGCTCAAAGGCGCACACCGGCGGTGATACTCACCGATGCCGGTCCGCTCGTTGCGCTTATCGATTTGGGCGAGTCGGATCATTTGCGGTGCGTCGCGGCCCTGGAATCGCTCAGAGGGCCCATGTTGACGACGTGGCCTGCCTTCACGGAGGCCATGTACCTGCTGGGAGAAGCGGCCGCTTGGCACGGACAAGAACCCCTCTGGCGCATGGTTGACCGGGGGCATCTTCAGATCGCCCATACGACCGCTGGGATGCTGGAGAGAATGCCCGTGTTGATGGGAAAGTATCACGATCTTCCCATGGATCTTGCCGATGCCTCCCTGGTGGCCCTGGCCGAGGAGAAGAGCGTCAACCGCATCTTCACCCTCGACAGCGATTTCACGCTCTATCGACTGCCCGGGAGAAAGCGGTTTACTCTGGTGCCCGCTCCACGGTGACGCGGATTACGCGGCGCCGTGGCACTTCTTGAACTTCT
>DASYBA010000437.1:0-6876 GCA_036501005.1 Candidatus Xenobia bacterium
CGCCTACATGGAGGCGGCGGGCACGCTGATGACCCGAGACTTCTTCATCAAGCAGGTCTCGCCTCGGTATCTGGAACCCAAGAAACCCACGCTGGTGCCAATTCGTGCCTAAGGCCCAGTATCGGCACGCCCAGGCTGAACTGCCGGGCCGAGGGGCGACCATTCTGGTCGACGTCGGGCTGCCGCCCATCAAGGTGCTGCCTTCGACCATGCAGCCCCAGCGTCACAAGACGGCCATAATCGACACGTCAAGCGAGTTGAGCTGGGTCGATGGGCCCATTCTCAAAGCGCTCGGTTTGACGCCGTCCATCGTCGACGTCGTGCAGACCCACTTTGGCACGGTCGAGACCGGCATCTTTTCGGTCGCCATGACCGTGCACTTCGACGACACGCCCTTCTTCATACCGGTGATCCAGGTGTGCGCCGGACAGATGCGCGAGGTCGACTACAAGGTCGTGCTGGGGCGCAACGTGCTGCGGTATGGCGTATTGAACTATCAGGGCTCGGTGGGCACCTGGACGCTGGACTTTGCCGACACCTTCACCGTCCGCGGCGCCAAGGATATCGATTTCTGAAGGCGGGAGTCGGCTGGCTTCTCGTACTCTGTCTGCTAGTTCCATCACCGTCATGGTCCCGCACCGTGATGGATATCGTGTACGCCCGTCCCGGCGGAGTGGAAGTCAAGCTGGACTTGTATCTACCCGTCGGTCCCTGCCCGTTCCCCGTGGTCATTCTCGTGCACGGGGGTGGCTGGCACAAGGGCGACAAAGCGCTGCCGGCGCACCCCAGGTCTCTCCGAGCCTTTAGAGGCGGCGACGGCTTCGCCCTCGCCTCGGTCAACTATCGACTGTCGCCACGGTATAAGTTTCCAGCCTGTATCGAAGACGTCAAGGCGGCCGTGCGCTTCCTGCGGGCGCACGCCGCGGAGTACCACCTCGATCCGCACCGGTTCGCCGCCTGGGGCTTGAGTGCGGGAGGCCACCTGGTCGGGCTGCTCGGGCTGGCGGATCGATCGGCGGGATGGGACGTGGGCGACCATTTGGACCAGTCGAGCGCGGTGCAGGCCGTCGCCGAGTGGTACGGCGGCAACGATTTGCAACATTTCTTGAGTCCGGCGGGACGGCAGGGCATTCAAGAGACGTTTCTGCCGCAAGACCTGGCCCGAGGCAGTCCCATCACGTGGGTGCAACGCCGAGCCCCGCCGTTCTTCATCGTCCAGGGGGAAGAGGACGTCCTCGTGCCGGCGGCTCAGGCCCGCCTCCTGGCCGACCGGTTGCGTCACGCCGGCGTTCCCGTCACCCTGGTGCTGGTTCGCCACGCGGGCCATGGCCTGAGGCCGGTGGGCGGCTCTCCAGACCCGCCCTTGACGTCGATCTTGAGCCGTCAATGGGCCTTTTTCAGAAGGACCCTCCAACCGATGCGCTCGAAAGGCCCCGCGGACCGTCTGGAAAAAAATGCGCTAAAGGTTAACACCGTGCCGTTCCAGCCCTGGTAGACTACACCGTGCATGGACGGACTCTCCACCGCGGCTCCTCGTCGTCGCCTGCATCTTCCCGCGGGCGCCGAGAACAACCAGGTGTCCCTGATTCTGACCGCACGCGACGACACGTCGTGGCGTGCGCTACAAGACCGGGTGGAACATCTCGATGGGTCCCGCATGATCGATACGCTCCCCATGGTGAGGGGCGTGGTGGCCCAGGTCACGGGCAAAGAGGTGTATCGGACCATCGACAAACTGCCCGAGGAGACGGCAGTCTACGTGGACGAGCCGATTGCGTTTCCGTCCCCGCAGACCATGCGGCAGCGAGACGCCCTGGTGTCGAAGGGGTTGCCTCTGTTCGAGGAAGACTCGACGTTCCATGCGGCCTCTGCCAAGGCACCGTTCTCGGTCAACCCAGACGACACCATGGCGCAGGGCCAGGCAGCCGCGCTGGCCGCCGCCGAACAGGCCGGGCCCGACGTCGACCGCGATCTTCTGGGGCTCTCGGCCATCCACCAGATGGGGTATACCGGCAAAGGCGTGACGGTGGCCGTCGTCGATTCCGGCATCCAGCCGGGCGGCGATCTCACGGGCCGCATCAAGGGCTGGAAGGATATCGAAAACAATAAGCCGGCGGCCTTCGACAACTTCGGCCACGGTACGCACATCGCCGGGGAAATCGCGGGGAGCGGCCAGGCCAGCGGCGGCAAGATCATCGGGGCGGCCCCGGGAGCGGACCTGGTGGGCGTTCGCATCACGACCGTGGTGCAGGCCATCAAGGGGCTGGAGTGGGTGGTCCAGAACAAGGCCCGCTACGGCATTCGGGTGGTCAACCTGTCGCTCGGCGACCCGGCGCAGGATTCCTACGCCCACGACCTGTGGGCGCAGGCGGTCGAGAAGGCCATCGACCAGGGTCTGATCGTCGTCGTGGCGGCGGGCAACGAAGGACCGGACCCGGGCACCGTCAGCACGCCTGGCATCGACCCCCGGGCCATCACCGTGGGGGCCTTGGACGACCACAAGACGACGGACCCTGGCGACGACCGGGTGGCCGAATTCTCCAGCCGGGGCCCGACGGTGCCGGACGGTCTGCACAAACCGGACGTGGTGGCGCCGGGCGTCCACATCTTCTCCACGCTATCGCCCAACTCGGTGCTGGACGTGGCGGAACTGCCCCACGTGGGGCGGAGCTATCTGGCCATCAGCGGCACGTCCATGGCGGCCGGCCTGGTGAGCGGCATCGCCGCGGACATGCTCGAGGCCAACCCCGGCCTGGATCAGCAGCACGTGAAGGACATTCTCATGCGCACCGCCCGGCCGGTGAAAGACGAGCCCGATGCGCAGGGCGCGGGCGTGGTGGACGGGGCCGCGGCGGTGCGGGAGGCTGCTCGGCTCGCCGGGAGGGTGGCAGCAGGGTAGAACCGAACCTCAGGCCCATGTCGATACGGTTCTTCAACACCATGACCCGCCAGCTTGAGCCCTTCAAGCCCATCCACCCGGGGGAGGCTCGGCTGTACACCTGCGGCCCCACGGTCTACAACTTTGCCCACATCGGCAATTTTCGCGCCTACGTCTTCGAAGATGTGCTGCGGCGCTATCTCAAGTACCGGGGCTACAAGGTCTTCCAGGTCATGAACATCACCGACGTGGAGGACAAGATCATCCGCACCCACCGGGAAACCGGACAGTCCCGGGCGGAGATCTCCGAGCCGTTCATCCAGGCGTTTCACGAAGACCGGCAGACGCTTAACGTGGAGTCGGCCGAGGCGTATCCGAAAGCAAGCGAGCACATCGCACGGATGGTGGCGATCATCCAGAAGCTCCTGGAGAAGGGCATCGCTTATCGAGGCGAGGACGGTTCCATCTACTATTCGATAGCCAAGTTCCCGGCCTACGGGCGGCTCGCCCATATCCAGGTCGAGGAGCTCAAGAGCGGCGCCCGCGTGGCGCATGACGAATACGACAAGGAGCGAGCCTCGGACTTCGCCTTGTGGAAGGCCTGGGACGAGAAGGACGGCGACATCTACTGGGAAACAGCCCTGGGCAAGGGCCGTCCGGGCTGGCATATCGAATGCTCGGCGATGAGCATGGAGCTGCTGGGGTCACATTTCGACATCCACACCGGTGGAGAGGACAACATCTTCCCGCACCACGAGAACGAGATCGCCCAGTCGGAAGCCTACACGGGCGAGAAGTTCGTCAACTACTGGCTGCATTGCAAACATCTCCTGGTGGAGAACCAGAAGATGTCGAAAAGTACCGGCAACTTCTATACGTTGAGGGATCTGCTGGACAAGGGGTACTCGGCGACGGCCATCCGCTATGTGTACGTCAGCAGCCAGTACAACCGGCCGCTGAACTTCACGTTGGACGACCTCTCGGCGAAGTCGCGCGCCGTCCAGGGGCTGATGGACTTCCTGCGGCGGCTGCGAGACTGGAAGGGCGCAGGCGGGGTGTCGGAGGAGTTCAAGGGGCTGCTGAACCTGGCCCGCACCGGATTCGAAGCCGCCATGGATGACGACATGAACACCCCAGAGGCGCTGGAAGCGCTCTTCATATTGGAGCGCGAGATCAACAAGCGCCAGGTGGACATGACAGAGGCTGAAGCAAAAGCCGCGCTGGACTTCTATCTCGACGTCGATCGGGTGCTGGGTCTCAAGCTGGAGACCGTATTGAAGGCGGAGTCGCTGGACGTGCGGATTCAGGGTCTGGTGGACGAACGGGAGGCGGCTCGCAAGGCGAAAGACTGGAAGAAGGCCGATCAGCTCCGGGATGCGTTGAAGGCTGAAGGCGTCGTACTGGAGGACACCCCGCAGGGGGTGCGATGGAAGAAGGCCAGTTAATCTACGGCCGCCATGCGGTGCTGGAGGCTTTGCAGCAGGGGCGCGAGCTGGAGCACGTGTACCTGGCCCCGGAGGCGCCGCCCAAGCTGAAGGTGGCCGCCAAGGAAGCCGGCGTGCCATGGTCGGAAGCCGGCAAGCAGGAGCTGGATCGGCGAGCGGGGGGACGACCGCACCAGGGCGTGGTGGCGGTGGTGAGCGCCTTTCATTATGCCGAGGTGGAAGACATCTGGAAGCGGGTGGACGCGTCTCCGCCCGCGCTCGTGCTAGTGGTGCCGCAGATTTTCGACCCCGGCAACCTGGGGGCGTTGCTGCGGTCGGCAGAGGCGGCTGGCGTGCACGGGGTCGTGCTGGGCAAAAGACGGACGTGCGGGTTGACGGGGGTGGTCGGCAAGGCGGCGGCGGGCGCCCTGGAGCACCTGCCGGTGGCGAGGGTGGTGAACGCCCAGTATTTCCTCGACGAGGTCAAGGAGCGGGGCCTCTGGGTGGTGGGGGCGGATTCGACAGGCGATACGGAGTACACGAAGGCGAAGTTCAGCGAACCGACGGCGCTGGTGCTGGGGAGCGAGACGGGGCTGGGACCCGTGCTACTGAAAAAGTGTGATGTGGTGGTTCGCATACCGATGTATGGAAAGGTCGAGTCGCTGAACGTATCGGTCGCGGGGGCGCTCTTGATGTTCGAAGCCCGCCGCCAGCGGCGGGGGTAAACCCGCGTGAGAGGTCTACACGCTGGGCCGCCAGTATTTCATCCGTAGGGCGGTTGAAAACCGGCCCGGGAATCTGCAGAAATAAAGCATGCGACATGAACCTGCCCTTCGGTTGTTGCTAGTAGCCCGATGCGGCTGACCGCAGCGCTGGTGGGGGCACTGTTCGTGGCCTTGCTGTCCTGCGGGCTCTGGACGTTGTGGCGCCAGCCACAGCCGTTCGTGATGGCGCCTGTAGCGGTACCGAGGCCCAGCCCGTCGGAGAGTCCCGGCATCGTGATGTCTCGGAGCGGGTGGCCGACAGCGCCCGGTACGAGCATGACAATCTACGAGACGAGGCGGCGGAGGCCTTCACGTCGCCCCTCGAACACGGCGTCTACACTTACAGCCACAGGTGCCGAGCCACCACCCCTCCGCGAACACTGCCCGCTGACCAGGGCGGCGGCACCGCCGCATTTCTCGTCCGGTATTTTTGCCGGCGAACGGTAAACTGGGAGCCGGCAAAGATATGCGGGAAGTTCACGGAGATATTTTTGCGGGTGAACGGTAAAACGGGAGCCGGCGAAAATATCCGCATGGATGGCACGAATAGGCGCGGCGGGGGGAAGCGGTCAACGCCACTTGCCGCAAACGCCTGCATGGCTGCGCTCGTCGGCGGGGAGGTGGAGGATGAAGCGTTTGATGGCGGGCAGGACAGCACCGCCCGCCAAGTCGGACTCGGAGATGCGGTGGATGGGCAGGTCGATTTCTTCCTCTCGAGCCCGATCCTCGGCTTGACCCTGGGGCGTCCGGTGCTGCGCACCGTCCGTCTCGATGGCACCGCAGTATCGTTCCGAACCCACCTGTGCCACCACGGTCAAGTCCAGGCGCCGGCGCCCTGTTCGACTGGTGAGGGGGAGGCACTGGAGGGTGACGCACGGGGTGAAGATCACCCGGACCTCCTGCCCGATCAGGGCAAGCGACCAGCGAGCCAGGTTGCCCGTATGGACTTTGGTCTTCGGGTCAACAATCGGAAGTGGAAACCCCAACCTCGCCAGACGAGCCTTTGTCATGACCGCACCTTCCAGCAACAAGCGCACGGCGAGCACTGCCTCCAGGCCACTCTCGAAGGGCCAGCGGCGGAGGATGCTCAACCACCACTCGCCTTCCTCCCGAGCGCGCAACTGGCGCATCAGCTCGTCGACGACCTGTCGCCCGAGGGTCTGTCGGGCCTGGTTGATGCGCACGTCAAACGAAATCTCGCTGGCCCGCATGGCCAGTCGGGTCTGCCAGGGGGCCATGATATCGTCACACGAGACGAGAGCGCTCTGACGGACGGGTGGGCAACAGCCCCCGAGAATTGCCATGAGCCGCATGACGATGTCGGCGTCGGTCATTCGAACGTCGTTCTCGATTTCCGAGACCGTCGACTGCGAGATGCCCGCTTCGGCAGCGAGCGCCTCTTGTGTCAGCCCTCGGGATTTGCGTAGACCGCGTATATGCGTTCCGATACTCATGGCGCACCTCCCTGAACCCCATGCTACCAGGTAGATGTGGCAGCGCCATTTCCAATCGCTACGAGTCCGCGTGAACGCCACGTAAACATCTCTCGACCACATTTCCCCCGTGTCCGGCACGGGCAGTCGCTGGCAGAGGCTGCGGGGCCCCATCGGTACCAGGAGCAAATGTAAAAGGTGGCCGCAGTGTCAAACGTCCCGTGAACGCTCCATGGAAAACGCTCTGGCGCGCAAGACCGGGCAGCCACCCGCCAGTCACGGGCAGTACCCCTGCCATCAGGGCTACACGCGCACCGTGGCAACCGACGCTCCAGCACCCACCTTCATGACCGGCGGCTGCCCCCCCGGGAGCGAAC
>DASYBA010000438.1:0-6771 GCA_036501005.1 Candidatus Xenobia bacterium
GATGCCGAAGTGCACGTGGCGGGCCTCGTCGCGTCGCGCCCGTTGCAACAGCTCCCGGGTGGCGGGGTCCGGGGCATGGCGCTCCAGAAAGGCCAGCAGGTCGAGAAAGGTTCCCTCGCCCAGTACGCTGAGCAGGAACGACGCTATCGAGAAGTCCATGGGCTGCAACAGGGTGGCCAGAGACTTCTGGGTGGTCGCGCCGGCAATTCCCAGACCGCCGCCATTGGCCAGGGCGCGTTTGGTGAAGACTTCGATGTGGCGAGCCTCGTCAGCCATGACCGTGGTGAGAAACAATACGACCTCGGTATAGTGCGGGTGAATCTGTCCGATATAACGGGCCGGTACATACAGTGCGGCGTACTCGCTTTCCGCCAGGAACGTCATGATCTGGCACGTCGCCAGCTCCACCTCTGGGTCCAGCGGCTGCAGCGCGTGCCACGGAATGTCGGTACTGGCCTGCCACTGCGAAGCCACCGCCTGTTCATACAGCTCTGCCACTTCATCCGCCCACACGTCCTGGCGCCGCCGCAGGCTGAACAGCACGCCCGGCGCGCCACCCTCGACCGGGGCCCCACGGGGCGCCAGCGCCCCGCTCTGGGCGGCCACCTCGGTCACATGGCCGTGGCGACCAACACGCCAATCGCGCACGTCCAGGGTGTTGCCACGACGGGGCATGCACACCCCGGTCTCGGGCGCGTCCGATAGCGTTCGTTGCACAAAACCTCGGGCGATGTCGAGGTAACGCACCGAGCCCACGCTTCTCACTCGCAACAGCCGGTGACCGCTCCGCCGACACCAGGCCTGCAGGTCGGCTTCGACGGTGGGATGCTCGCTTTCGAGTTCGAGAACCTCCCCTTCCTGAAGCCGCTCCAGCAAACGTCCCACGGCGATGAGCAAGCCGCCGCCGGCGCCCAGGTCCTGGCCCTGATAGCGGGCCTGGACCGTCACAGGCCGCGTTGCTCGTCTACCGCCTCGAACAGCGTCCGATAGCCATCGACCCGGCCCGGCATCCAACGCTTGAGACCTTCGAGATCCAGAAGGGTGCGATGCTCCGGGTTGTTGTAGTCCATCTTCAACAGCGTATTGACCCACGAATCGATACGCTCTCCGACGAGATCCTCCCTGACGGTGAAATTGCAGTGGTGGTAGGGCGGGCTGGTCCAGACCGCCTGCACCCGAGCTGGGTCGACCGTGCGGAGCTCCAACGCCCGAGCCCAGAACGGGTCTCCCACGGCGCCGGCCTCGACCTGTCCGGACGCCACCGCCTCCAGCACGGCCTGCTCGCTGGCACCGGTGTCGCCGTGTTTGCCCATGTCCAGGTCAAAGCGTCGCACCTGGACGTCTCGCTGCCAGTCAACGCCTGCCCGGGCGATAAAGTACAGCGGCAGGATGGCGGCGTGACCCGAATCGCGGCTGCCGACGGCCAGCGACCGTCCCTTCAGATCCTCCGGCCCCCGGATGCCGGAGCCCGGCCGAGTCATCAGGACAGAGGTGAACTCCACATCGGTATCCCGCATGGCCACCGCTCGACAGCGACCGTCCAGCCGACGAAAGCTGCGAACATAGGCCAGATTGGTATTCCAGGCGATGTCGACGAAACCGTCGACCAGGGCATCCACCTGGGCTTCGTAATTGCTGAACAGCACGTAGTCCATGGGGGCTCCGCCCCGAGTCATGTAGTCGCGTAT
This sequence comes from Candidatus Xenobia bacterium, assembly GCA_036501005.1. GTDB lineage: Bacteria > Vulcanimicrobiota > Xenobia > RGZZ01 > DASYBA01 > DASYBA01. The sequence continues at coordinate 1,689 of DASYBA010000438.1, forward strand.
CCCATCCCAGATAGGCACGACCTTCGGATCGTAGGCGACAGCCCCCAATAGCAGCGGTTTCGACATACCGGATCCTTTCAGAAGAGCGGCAGCCCAAGCAGGCTCTTGCCGATAAATTCGTAAAGAACGTCGGAAGTCGGCGCCATGACGCTGCAGGCCCGTGCATCGCGAAAGTACCGTTCGACCGGCAGGGTCTTGGCGAACGCCGCACCGCCGCACAACCGCATGGCGGCGTCGGTCACCTGCAGCGCCATCTCACCGGAGGAAGCCTTGCACTGCAGCACCCGCAGCATGGTCTCTTCGGTCGGCTGTTCGATGGCCCGAGCGGTCTCCCAGGTGAGGCTGCGAGCCGCGTCCAGACTGACGCGAGCGGCCGCCAGGCGAGCCCATACCGTGGGCAACGAAGACAAGGCGTTGCCAGCGTACTCGAACCGGGCGGCCTGCAAATGGCGTGTGGCCGCCTCCAGAGCCCCCTTGGCGATGCCGTTGGCCACCGCCGAACTGCCCAACGTGAACCAGGGCAACACCACCGACAACATGACGTTGAAGCCGCCCCCGTCAGGGCTGACCCTGTCTCCCGGCCCGACCGCGCAATCAAAGGCCATGGGCCGACTAGCGTTGGCTCGCAGCCCGAGGCCGTCCCACGGCTGGGTGGTCCAGCCCCCGTGGCGGGCCTCCACCAGGTAGATGGAGGAGTCGGTCGGAGCCTTGGCTTCGCTGGCGCGAAGGGAGACGACGTAGCTGTCGGCGTGACCGGCAGTGGTCACGAACGACTTCTGCACCTGCAGCAGGTGCCGCTCGCCATCGACCTTCACGGTGGCCATGGAGACCCAGAAGTGGCTCCGAGAGCCCTTCTCGCTGAAGGCCAGCGTGGAGAGGTGCTGGCCTGCGGCGATGGCTCGCAGGATAGCTTCACGAGCGGGCATCGTCGACTGTTTGATGACCTCCGTGGCGCACAGGTGCATGAGGAAGATCATGGCGACCGAGGCATCGCTCTCGGCAATCTGTTCCAGAACCTGTGCGACAGCCGTGGGACCCTGCCCGAAACCTCCCAGGTCCTCCGGCACCGTGAGCCCCAGCAAGCGGGCCTCGCGCAGCGACTGCAGGCTCTTCTCCGGAAACTCGCCTTGGCGATCGTACTCGGCCGCGTGGCTGGCGATGGCTTCCCGCAGGGCCTGGGGAAACAGCTCTCGGGGGGTGGTCAGGGTCATGTTCGATACGTCCTCTCTGATGGTGCAGCGCCCCATGATACTCACCCGCCCGGGCCACCCCCTGCTGGCCAGGAATTCACGCTCGCCGAGCGGGGCCTCTTGCGAGCCCGGGGGAGCTGTGATAGAATCCGAAGCTGCTTAAGCTTAAACTGGAGATATCCCCAAAATGCATAGACGTTTCGCGACCTGGGCATGGGTCGCCTTGGTGGCCCTGACTCTGCAGGGAGCCGTGTGGGCGCAGAGCCCGACGGCAGCCAGCTCCGCCGCACCGGCCGCCCCCGCCGCCGTGGCCTCCGCCGTCCCCGTCTCCGCGGCCCCGGCATCGGCTGCGCCTGCGGCCCCGGCCTCCGCGGCCCCGGCCTCCGCGGCCCCAGCCCCGGCTGCGCCTGCCGCAGTCACTTCCGCCGCACCGGCCTCCGGCAGCCCCGCGGCGGGCGCCTCGACCAACCCCGCTCCCGCCCTCCCGCAGGTGACGGTGGTCCAGCCGGCCACCGAGGTGCACGAAATCCACCCCAAGAGCGTGGCCCGATCCATTCTGGAAGGCATCCTGCTGGTCGCCTATTTCCTCCTCAGCATCGCCCTCATTGTCTGCGTCACGTTCACGAACACCAAGAACGAAGGCCTGACGGGCATCATCGGGGGTGGTTCCACCGCCAGCCCCGTCTTCAAGGGCAAGAAGAGCGCCGAGGAGACCCTGGCCCACTGGACGGCCCGGCTGTCCTGGGCGTTCCTCTTCTCCTCCCTGGGCATCTGGCTGTTCATGTCCGCAGGGTAACGTCACCAGAGGGTGTAGCAACACGCCGAAAGTGAGGCACACCGATGGACGAGCAGTGGGGTTTTGAGACGAAGGCCATTCACTCCGGGCAAGCGCCCGAGCCAGAGACGGGGGCCGTCGTCGTGCCCATCTTCCAGACCTCGACCTACGCCCAGGAGGCTCTCGGCAGGCCCCGCCAGGGCTACGAGTACTCACGCACCGGCAACCCCACCCGCAAGGCCTACGAGACCTGCATTGCCGCCCTCGAAGGCGGCGCCTGGGGCCTGGCTTTCGCCAGCGGCATGGCCGCCATCAACAACTGCATCTACCTGTTGAAACCGGGCGACCACGTCGTCTGCTCCGACGACGTCTACGGCGGCACGTACCGGTTCTTCTCCAAGGTGGCCGCGGAGTACGGCATCCGCTTCGACTTCGTCGACCTCTCCCAGCCCGGCGCCCTGGAGAAGGCCCTGCAGCCCGCCACCCGCATGGTGTGGGTGGAGACGCCCACCAATCCCATGCTGCGCCTGACGGATCTCTCCGCCATCAGCAAAGTCACCCAGGCCCGTAAAGTCCTGCTGGTCGTCGACAACACCTTCATGTCGCCCTACCTGCAGCGCCCGCTCAGTCTCGGCGCCGATCTCGTCGTGCACAGCGCCACCAAGTACCTGGCCGGCCATGCCGACGTCGTCAACGGCTGCATGGTGGGCAACGACCCGACCATCCTCGACCAGATGAAATTCCATCAAAACGCGGTGGGCGCCATTCCCGGGCCCTTCGACTGCTGGCTGGTCATGCGCGGCCTCAAGACCCTGGCGGTGCGCATGGATCGGCACTGCGCCAACGCCATCGCGCTGGCGAAAACCCTGGAAAGCCATCCGGGGGTCGCTCGCGTCCACTACCCGGGCCTGCCGTCCCATCCCCAGCACGCCCTCGCCCAGCAGCAGATGCGGGGCTTCGGGGGCATGTTGTCTTTCGAGGTGCGAGGCGGCGCAGCAGCGGCGCAGGCCGTGCTGGAGTCGGTGCAGCTCTTCTTGCTGGCCGAATCGCTGGGGGGCGTAGAATCTCTCATCGAGCTGCCGGCCATCATGACGCATGCGAGCATCCCAGCCGAACGGCGAGCCGCCCTCGGCATCACCGATGGGCTCATTCGGCTGTCGGTCGGCCTCGAGTCCCTGGAAGACTTGCAGGCTGACCTCACTCACGCCCTCAGCGAGGCCCGCCAATACGCATGAACGTCCTCGAAGTCGACAACCTGGCCCGCCACTTCGGCGCGGTGCGGGCCGTCGATGGCGTTTCCCTTTCCATCGCGGCACGCGAGACCGTAGGCCTGGTCGGAGAATCAGGCTGCGGCAAGTCGACGTTCGCCCGCATGGTCATGCGCCTCGCCCGCCCCACTGCCGGCACCGTGCGCATCGACGGCCAGGACGTCTGGCAACTGGAAGGCAAAGCGCTGCGCGACGTTCGCCGCCACTTCCAGATGGTATTCCAGGACCCCATGGCGTCGCTCAACCCCCGCCTCAAACTAGGCGCCGTGCTGCAAGAACCGCTTTCGCTCCACGGCCTGCCGGGCACCCCCGCCGAACTCCTGCACCAGGTTGGCCTGCCCACCGAGTTTGTCGACCGCTACCCCCACCAGCTCAGCGGCGGGCAACGGCAGCGCGTGGGGCTGGCTCGAGCGCTGGCCACCGGGCCCCGCCTGGTCGTCGCCGACGAACCCGTGTCCGCCCTGGACGTGTCGGTCCAGGCCCAGATCGTCAACCTGCTGCAAGACCTGCAGACCGAGCGAGGCCTGTCCTACCTCTTCATCTCGCACGATCTGCACGTGGTGCGCCACCTCTCCTCTCGGGTCGCCGTCATGTACCTGGGCGCCTGGATGGAGCTGGGCCCCGTCTCCCTGGTCGATCGTCCGCTGCACCCCTACACCCAGGCCCTCGTCGAGGCCCGGCCCAAGCCCGGCACCGCCACCCCGAGCTTGAAAGGCGACCCACCCAACGCCGCCGCCATGCCGTCTGGCTGCCGCTTCCACCCCCGTTGCCCGCGCCGCATCGAGCGCTGCAGTCAAGAAGCTCCGGCCTGGCGAGAAGTGGAACCGGGACACTGGGTCTCGTGTCATCTAGCGTAATGTGGAAGACGATGGCCCTGGTGCTGCTGGCCACCACGGCGTCGCATGCCATCCCGGACGCCACCATCCTGAAAGACGTCGTGTCCGTCTCCGTCCAGGGCGACGGACACTGGACGACGGCAGAGCACGACGTCATTCGCCTGGCCACCGACGAGGGCGTCAGCCAGTTTGGCACGCTGTCGCGCACCTACAACGCGGAGACCACCGAGGTGGTCGTCCAACAGGCGGGCACGGTCGATGCCCAAGGCACGCTCCATCCGCTGCCCGACACCAGCATCCACGACCAGGCTGTGCCAGAGGTCCAGAACGACCCGATCTACGGGCGGCTCCGCCAGCTTTCCGTCACCTGGAAGGAAGCCCGCCCGGGCACGACCATCGAGTTTCGCCTGGAGACCCACCACCGACACCTTTTGTGGCCGGGCCAGGTGTGGGATTCATCCTGGCTGGAAGACGTCGTCCCGGTGCAGGATTCCCTCTTTGAGGTCTCGTTTCCGACCGGGCTGGCCATGGCATGGCATGGCGTGGGCCGCATGGAAGGCGTCGCGCCCCAGGTGGACACCTCGGCGGGGCGGGAAACGTGGCGCTGGCACGCGCAAGACGTCCCCGGCCTGGCCCAGGAGCCCGGCATGCCCCCTCTCGCCGAGGTGGCGGGTCGCATTGAGGTGTCGTCTGCGACGAGCTGGGCAGACCTCGTGCACACCCTGCAGGAGGCCTGGGACACCGCCACCGACCCCGGCACCCTCGATCTCTCGTCCTGGCTCAAGCCCGTCGCGGGCTTGACGGGGGACGCGCGCCTCAGTGCGCTGGTGCGGGAAATCCAGCAGCGGACCGTCGAGGTCAACGCGCCAGTGGTCCCGCCCGACTGGCGCCCGCTGCCCCTCGAGCAGGTGGCCCAGGCCCGTCGCCTGAGCTCGCCCGATCGAGTGGTGCTGCTGGTGGGGCTGTTACGCGCCCTCGGCGTGCCCGCCACGGTTGGACTGGCCGGCGACGGCG
>DASYBA010000439.1:0-6903 GCA_036501005.1 Candidatus Xenobia bacterium
TCGCTCGTCGGGGTGGGCGTACAGGACGACCTCCCACAACTCCTCCACGTCGCAAGGGCCGCACATCCGCAGGGCCAGCTTGTAGCCATCGGGTCCGCACTTGGGCAGGCAGTAGAAGCGATGGGCAAAGAAGTGGCGCGCCGGGCCGAGGTAATCGGTCAGGCGATCGGGCCCGACCTCGCGACTTACGATCGAGCCGGCGGGCATAATTGATCCTGGCAGGCGGCCGGCAGGTCGCCGCGCGAAAAACAGCGGCGCAGCTCCACCAGCGGTTCGACGTTCCACAACTCGGAAAGCGTCTGGTGCTGCAGATTGCCCAGGCGCATCTTCAGGAAGCATGGACAGAAAGTGACGTCCATGTTGGTTTCGACACTCAACAATCCGGTCCACGGTTCGTCGCATGAGTACGTTTTAGAGGTAGTTGACTTCACACCGCTGTCCTTCCTTGGCACACTGCAGCTCGGCTTGTCGCATGACGTCGTTGTATTCTTCTCTGAAGGCTTCGCAAGACTGCACCTGGCCGTCGAACGTCCACCCCGTGTTATTGCTGACGTGCCACTCCCTGACGTGGCGCACTGGATGGAACTCGATACGGTGCGGGCGCCACCGCCTGGCCAATTCGAGAAATGGCAGCACCTCGACCAGGTTCTCCCGCATGACCACGTAGTTGACCACCAGGAAGACGTGCGAACGGGTGGCCGCGCGATCGCCAAAGTGTTCCAGGTGGCGGACGACGCGCTCAAAGCTGTCGGAGCCCCGGATCCGGCGGTAGGTCTCCCGGGTGGCCGCATCGATGGAAGCCCGCAGGTGCAACTCGTGCAATGAGAGCAGTCGATCGACGGTGGCCGGACGGAGCAGGGTGACGTTTGTGTTGATCGACACTGCCACCGGCTCCGTGCGCAAGAGCTCGAGGACCTCATCGATCCATGGATACAAGAGCGGTTCGCCCCCGATGAGCGTGATGTGCTCCACATAGGGCCGAATCTGCTGGAAAAGCCTTTGAAACTGTTCGAGAGGCATGACGTCGCTCGCGTGCCGGCCATTGGGAACGCACATGATGCAGCGCTGATTGCACGGCATGTTGAGATGGACGTGGTAGAAGAAGGGCAAGCCTTGTACGGTTGGGAGCCGGAGCGCCTGCTCCTCGAGGATGAGCTGGCGGTTATTCATGGGCGTACAAGGCGACATACTGTTGTATGTTGCGATGGATATCGAATCGCGCCTCGACTTTGCGTCGAGCGTTGGCACCCAGCCGGTGGCGTTCCTCCGGCGAGGCCTGCAGGCGGGCGATGGCATCGGCCAGGGCCGCGGGGTCATCGGGCGGGACCAGGAGGCCGTTGACGTCGGCATCGACAATCTCCGGCAGCCCCGTGACGGTGGTCGCCACGACGGGCAGCCCCATGGCCATGGCTTCGATCAGGGCATTCGGCGTGATGTCACGGCTGCCGTCCCGGGCGATGACGCAGGGCAGCACGAACAGGTCGGCCCGTTGATAGCAGGCCAGCACCGCTTCAAAAGGCATGGCGCCCAACCAGTGCACGTGCTCCGCCAGCCCCAGTCGCCGATGCAACCGCTTGAGTTCGACGTGGTAACAAGCGTACAAGTCCACCTCGGGGGCCCCCACGATGTCCACTTGCAGGGTGCGCCCGTCGTCCAGCAAGCGTCGGATCGCTTTGAGCAGGCACACCAGGCCTTTCTGTTCGATCAAGCGAGCCACGCACAGAATACGGAACCTGGGGTCGGTGTGAGGGGGCCGGTTGGGATTGAACTGCTCGAGATTGACCCCGTTGTAGATGAGGTGCACTCTAGGCCACACAGAAGCCGGCACCATGGTGCGCAGATGTTGCACGTTATAGCGGGTATTGGTGACCACGAATTCGGCCGATTCGAACTTCTCCCGCAAGGCGACGAGATAGCTGTGTCGATGCACGTCGTGTGCCCGAGCCTGGACCGAATAGGAGATGCCGGTCAGACGGGCCGCCAGCAAGGCGACAAAGGCCGACAAGTCGGCCCACGGCGAGTGCACGTGGGTAAAGTTTCGCTCCTGCAGGAGCCCGGCCACATACATGGCTTTATCGAATAGTCGCAGGTCATCCTGCCAGCTTTTGAATTCATGGTAGCGATGGCCGACGATGAAAGCCAAGAGACGAATAGAGAAGAGGGGTCGTGCCCCCAGGAACCGCCGGCGATAGCGGGCCAGCCGGGCCCGATCCCACGGCTCGGTGTACGTGACGCGGTCCAACAATTGTCGGGCGTCGGCGTCGGCCAGGTCGACATCTTCGGCGCCCTCGGCCAGGATGTGCAGGTCCAACCCGGCGCTTCGCAAAGCCGAGATCTCGCGATGAATGAAAGTCTGGCTGAGCACCGGAAAGTGCCAGGTGTAGTATGCAATACGGCGGCCGTGAGGGCGCGGGGTGGAGGCCGGGGGCAGCGGCACGCCGGCCAGAAGGGCTGCCGCCTTGACATACACCGGGCCCTCCAGCCACCGTTGCAAGCGCTTCGCGACGGACCGCCAGCGGGGGCGACGCCGCAGAGGGGGACGGACACTGACCACCTGGCGGAGCAAAATGGCCTCGCCTCGGCCGGCCAGGTCAATGCAACCTTGCTGAATCGCCCTGCGTCCGAAAGATGTATCGAACCCTCCCATTGCCCGCAAGGCGGCGGTGCGAAACAGTCGGAGGCCGCCCAGCCGCTGCGGGGCTGTTACCAGGTGCGCGTAGGGATCGGGTTCTTGCCGACAGGCTCGCCAGAGCTTGCCGGTCTGATATCGGGAAGCCCGTCCACGGTCGTCGACGTCGAGGGCCAGACCCATCACCAAGGCTGATGCGGGATTCGCCTGGGCGGTCTCGACCAGGGCCTCCAACGCGCCCGGCAGCACGACGTCGTCGGGCCACAACACGGCCAGGAACGGAGATTCGCAATGGGCCAGGATGGCGTTGCAACGGCTCGGCGGGCTATCCCCCAGCCACACTGTGGTGACTTTGGACGAGGTCTGGACGTTCACAGGACCTCCAGGATGTCTACCAGATCGTCCACCGCCGAGGATCCGATAAAAGTGTTCAGGCTGTCATTATACTTGCGGGCGACCGCTCGCTGGATGCATGCGACGTAGCTGTCGTCTTCGTAGGGCTCGACCAGCAGGTCGGGATGGCACAGCCGATGGTTGCCACAGTTGCGAGAAGCCACCACGTTGCAGCCCATGACGGCGGCTTCGAATAGAATGCCCGGGGCGGCGTCAAAGGCTGACGTACTGAGCACCGCTCGGCTCCGTCCCATCAATTCGAACAATTCGGTACGGCCCAGCACGCCGTGCTGAACGGCGCCCCGCACAGGGTGCTCCACCTCGCCCACCACGTGCCAGGCCAGGTGCGGCGTCTGTGCCACCAGACGACCGACCATCGGATAGTTTTTTTCGGGCCGGTGCCAGTCGCTGGACACCACCAGGACGTCGACGTCCCGAGCCTCGAACGCTCGCTGCCGATCGGCGTAGGCGGTGGCCTCCGCCACAATCCAGTCGGCAAACCAGAAGACCTGGGGATGAATCTTGCCCGAGTACACTTTGAAGTAGGTCTGGTAGAGGAACTGCGTGGAGGGCGAGTGCGTCAGGACCAGGTCCGACAGGGCCACAGCTTCCCGCTCTTCGGGGGTGCTGATGCGGGGCCGCAGCATGCTGTGGCGAAGGGTGGCCTCGTGCTGGATGAAATCGTGGACCTGGCGCTCGACCAGGGCGTCTTTCATCTGTTGGCACCCGGTCGTGAGCAGCACCGAGGGGGTTGAGGGAGAGGCCCGGCGGAGGAGCAGGGCGGCGATGAAGCCGACGCCCAGGATGACGGTGGGCTGCAGCTCGGACAGCAGGCGCCCCAGCTCGGGGTGCTCGCCATACATGGGCCCCTGCAGGCAGCAGTTGTGGACGCTGGGCAGGTGTCGCGGGTTGCCCATGTCAGAGCCGAACGTGTAGCGGAAGAAGTCCCGCTGGGATTCGTCAATGAGGTTCACGTAGCGGACGTCGACCCCTCGGTTCCGCAGCACCTGGTACAACTGGTAGGCCGAGGTGCTGGCCCCCCCCCAGCCGGGCACCTCAAGACATCCAAGCACGACGGTCATGGCTGCACCGGGGCAATTAAACTAGACACATTCAACGGGCACCGCCGGTTCTGCGGCCCAGCGAAGTCATCCTGCTGGTGGGGGAGTAACCCAGCCAGGCAAGAACTCAGGGCCGCTTGAGAACCATTCTGTTGGTTGCGGTGGGGCTTTTGGCTCTCGTGTGGTGGCAGGCGGGCACGCTAGGACCGGTGTGGGTGGTGAGCTCACCGGATTCGGCCACCTACATGGCGGGTGCGAAGAGCCTGGCGACCGGGCGGGGCTATGTGGATCTGTCGGGGATGCCCATTGCGCTGGCCCCGCCCGGGACTTCGCTCTTGTACGCGCCCGCCGCGTGGCTGGGTGCACCCGCCGACTACACCTGGTTCAACGCCACGACCTTGGTGATGCGAGTGAGCATCGTGGCGCTGCTTTTTGCCATCCTGCGCCCGTCGTGCGGGGCTGGCCTGGCGGGGGGCCTGGCGATAGCCGTGGCTTTTTTCCAGGATTTGCTAAGTCCGACCGTCATGTCCGATATTCCTTATCTGATGATCCTTGGTGTAACCTTGTGGGTGGCCACCCCGGAGAGGCTGGCACGACACCAGCAGGGCGTTCATCTTCTGCTGGGCCTCCTGCTGGGCTTCGGGTGCGAGACCCGGCGTACCGGCTACTGCGTGGCACTGGCCTATACGGTTTTTCTGATGACCGTGGGCACGACCCGTCGCAATCTCGTGATGGTCGCCGGCGGTGCCGCCCTGGCCGGGGTCGCCGGTCTGGCCTTGGCGGGTTCGGCTTTTGTCGACGGGCAGGCGTATCGCCTCGATCGCTACGTCCATCGCCACGAATGGGTAGAGGGTTCACCGTGGGTGACGCCCGGCGACTTGCTGGAACGGATGCACGCCAACGCGCACCACGTGTTCGGTTATATCGGTGCGTTCGTGACCAACGACGGTCGAGGGGCCACCGTGGCCGGCTTGGTGATGGTCGGCCTGTGCGCGGTGGGTGCGTGGAGGTCCCGAACCCCTGCCGACCGCCTGCACACCCTGCTGATCGCTTGCTATGGGATCCCGCTGCTGCTGGGGGAAGTGGTGCAGCCTCGGTACATCCTGCCCTTGCTGCCGTCCTTGCTCCATTGCCTGGGGCGTGTCTTGATACGGCTGGGGCCGCGCCGGTCCGGTCTCATCGTGCTGGCCTTTGTGGGGTTGAGCGGAGACCTGGGGCGGGGGCTGGCGGCCGAACGAACCGCGACCCACCTGGTGCAGGATACCTCCTTCGGAGCGGTCCGATGCTTGGGACACGAGGGCTTCCAGAAACTGGTGCAGGATCACTCGGGGTACCTGCATGACGGCGTCACCGTCTCGACCTCGTCCCAGGACATCCTGCGCCACCTGGTGCCACCCGGCGTGCGGTTGCGCGGCATCGCTTTCGACAGGGATCCGCAGCGAGTGCTGGACAGCCTGCAAGGGGCCCACCCTGACTATGTTTTTCTGGATCTCGACCGCGTCGGCACGGAGGAGTTGGTGCTGCCGGCGGTCGATGGGCACCCGGAGCTGTTCAAGTTGTTGGCCAGGGGCGGGCGCGGACGCATCTACCAGACGGTTTCGCCCAGACCGGAAAGATGAGGCCTCCGAAACCATCGCGAAAGCCCTCTCCCACAGTGTCCCCCTGACGCTCCAGCGTCTTCTGAAGCCCAACGTTGACGTGTTCCGGCAGGGCGACCCAGAAGTGGTCGCCCAACAGTTGCGACTCTTTTTGAATTCGCACATTGTGGAAGCGGGTATCGCCCACTTTCTGCAGGTAGTAGTGGATGATTTCGTCGCTGCTGCCAAAGCTATAGACGGTGATGTTCGAGTTGTGCTCGGCGTGCGCCATCTCGACGGTCAAGGTCTGCCAGGCGTATTTCTCCGGCGCCCGCAACTGCTCGGCGCAGGACAGGACCGCCGTCATGGCCACCAGCAGCACCCAGGCGTGTCGAATGGTGGGGGGGAGTCGCAGCCCGCCCAGCGCCACCAGCAGTAAATAGGGGAGCGCGGCCGTGATGTAGAAGCGCGTGCCCCATATCGACTGCGGCAGAAACTGGCTGAGTGCATAGGAGGTCAGCACAGGCAGGGTCGCCAGCACCAGGAGCGCCACGGGCAGGCGTTGATCGTCTCGCCGCCGGATGGTGGCCGCCCAGGGGAGGAGAAACAAGAGCAGACCCCAGGACTTCAAGTCCCCAGCGAGGGGGGCGCTGTTGAGCGTGTACCAACCGAGAACGTCCGGCAGCAGGTCGGGACGGGCAAAGGAACCGATACTGGATTGGAGCCCGCCCCGGCTGATGGAGGCGGGGATGACCAGGCACACCCAGGGAACGCAGGCGACGGCCAGGCCGGCCGTCGCTTTGAACATGCGGCGCAGGCGGGCGGGTTGCAGCCAGGCCGCCAGGGCCAGTTGACTGAGGACGACCATCCAGCCGTAGTAGTCGGAGTACACCAGGAGCAGGTTGACGAACCCCCAGCCGCGTATCGGTTCGCCCCGCAAGACCCGCACGAACTGCCAGCAGGACCACAGGGAGAGACACAGCAGCAGGCTGTACATGCGCAGCTCCTGGGCGTAGTAGATGAGGTAGGCGTTGAACGCGGCGAGCCATAGGGCCAGGGCGACGGCGGTGCGGGGAACGGGCAGCGATCGGCACGCCTGGACGAAAGGCACCAGCGCCACCAGGGCCAGGGTCACGGGGAGCAGCCGGAGCCACCCCTCGGAGTCGCCGCCGAGGAGCATCCAGCCTTTGAGCAGCAGATAGAAGAGCGGGGGGTGGACGACGTCACGCACCACCGCGCCCAG
>DASYBA010000440.1:0-2028 GCA_036501005.1 Candidatus Xenobia bacterium
CGCCCTGCGGGGTGGTCTCGTCTTGCTGCGGGGCGACGTCTACGTGGGGGCACAGGTCCTGCTCCATCGCCGTCATGTCGTCGGCGGTCAGGCCGGGGTCCGCGCCGGGAATGTGATATTGATCGTACATGGCCTGTTGCAGATGGCTCAGATCCTCATGCGTGGCGCTGCCGTCTCGGAGTCGTGAGCCGATGTCGGAGATGGCGCTTTTGGTATGACGATCATCGACTTGCCCGGCCAGTCGGTCGGCCAGGCCGGCGGTGGCCTCCGGTCCCTGCATGATGGCGGTGCCCAGAACCGCGGACGGGCCGCAGCGGGACTCCTGGTTGTTGGCCGTGGCCGGCTCGCCGGTCTCCAACTGGCTCTGGGCGTTGAGAATGCGGGCGCCGTCCCAGGTCTGGCAGGGTCCCACCAACCGCTGCTCCGACAACTGGGGGTCGCAGGTCAATTGGTTGTGGTCCAGGGTGGGATCGGAGGTATAGTGGGGGGCCGGATCCGGCGGAGGGGCGGGGGCCGGCTTGCTTCCGAAGACACGGTCGGAGAGGCTGTGCAGCAGATCCGTGACGCCGGACCCGGACGAACGAGGGACGGTGGACGTCGAGCTGAGTCCGGTCAAAGCTAGCATGCTGGGTACCTCCGTCGGGCTGTTGGACAGATGATATCGGGCGCGGCTTTCCAGAGGCTTCCGACAGACTTGCGAAGGGGGGCAGTTTGTTAACGTTTTGTTAAATCTGGCGGGACTCAGGGGACGTGTAAAGAACAGCTTTGCCGATGGCGACGGCTGACGAAGAAACCTTTCGACCGTTTCTGGCCCGCATCACGGTCCATCAGGGGGCGGGGGCAGGCTGCGTGTTCGACGGGGTGGACCTGCCGGCGGTGGTGGGGCGGGGACAGGACGCCAACGTACAGTTGCCGGACCCCGACAAGCTGGTTTCCCGGCGGCACGTGCTGCTGGGTGTCCAGGGGGGCACCCTGACCGTGCAGGATCTGAGCAGCAACGGCACCCGGGTGGGGAACACCCTGGTGGTCGCCGGAGAAGCCATCGCGGTGGAGAACGACACGCCCATCTGGCTGGGGCACGAGACCATGATCACAGTGCTTCTCCTATCGACTCGCGACGTGCTGCGAGCCCGGCTGGCGCCCGTGAAAAGCCATGCCGCCAATGCCGAGACCCAGCGGCCCTCTGGCAGGCTGGCTGTGTGGACCCTTGGGGCGACGCAGGTATCGGCCAACGGGCATGCCATCGCCGACAGCGCGTGGCAGAGTCGCAAGGCGCTTGAACTGCTGGTCTATCTGGCGCAAGATCCACGACCTCACGATCCCGACCGTCTCTCCGCGGCGGTGTGGCCCGAGATGGAGAGCATATCCAAGACGACGCTGCAGAGTACCTTGTCGAGGATTCGGCGGGCGTGTCGGGAGGCGTCGTCTGACCTGCCGGATCCGATAGAGCAGAAGCGGGGCCTCTACGCCATCCACCCGGCCCTGCAGGTCGAACTGGACAGCCTTCGGTTCGAAGCGTATTGCCAACAGGCGGTCCAGGCGGCAGATGCATCGGCGCGGAGCCAGCTTTTGGCGTCGGCGCTCGACTTGTACCAGGGAGAGTTCCTGCCCGGCCACACATCGGAGTGGGTGGAGCTGCTGCGCACGCGGCTGCAGGGCTTGTATCGGAGCGCGCAGGAAGGGCTGGCCCGGGCCTATGAGGAGCTGGGCAAGACGGCGGAGGCGATAGTCGAATATGAGCGCCTGGTGCAGGAGGACCCGGGTCGAGAGGCGGCCCACGCGGGGTTGATCCGCTGCTACGCCGGACTGGGCAAACGGGACGAGGCGGTGCGTCAGTGCATGGAGTGCGCCCGCATCCTGCGCAAGACGCTGCACATCTCGCCGGGCCCCGAGATCAATGCCCTCTATCGGACCCTGACGGAGCAGAGCGCCCTCGGCTGAGGGACGGTGGAGGAACAGTCTAACGCCCGGGGCTTGACTTCACAGCCACCCGGTGCTATTCTCGGGCACGCTCTGGTTGACCGTGGC
>DASYBA010000441.1:0-9723 GCA_036501005.1 Candidatus Xenobia bacterium
GAGCAGGACCACGTGGCCGCCGTCGCCAATTCGGCCGCTGCTCGTGCCCCCCTGAAGAGTGGGGGGCAACACCAGCCCGTTGCTGCTGAGCGGCGTGCTGCTGCCGTCGGGGTCGTATACGACGAAGTCCATCGTGGGGGCCCCGGTGGAGACCCCAGTTTCGACCTGGGCCAGGATCTGCCCGGGATTGTTGACGTTCTGCGGTATGGCCGTCACATCGGCCGTATTCGTCACCACCAGGGTGGGGGGGTCGAAGGCGTGCGGGCCGAGGGTCTGAAAGGTCTGGATGGAGGGATAACCGATAGGCTCAGGTTGTGTTGAAATCGCCAGCGCGCCGCTGTTGCTGAAGCCGATGACGTACCCATTCAACCCCGACACCAATATGGGCGCCACAGGCGGGCCCGTCTTGGTGAAATTGAGGATGAAAGGCTGGACCGTTTCACCGCCGGGAGAGCTATTTGAGAACAGGGTGCCTGCGATGACGTCGGAATCATTGATGAAGAGCCCCCCTTGAATTGAAGAGGAGTTGGCGTCGTCCGGGCCTTCAAACGGGTTCGGGCTGAGATGGAGAAGCTGGGCCTGAGCCAGGCTGCTGTCCCAATAAAAGGCATCGATCACCTCTGTCCCGTCAACGGCCGGAAAGTTATTCGCGTAATACTGGCCTACGACGTGGCCGTCATTGTTGAGAGCAGCCGGGGACGCCTGGGCCACGGTCAGCCCGTCCGCCGTCGTGGGGGGCAGCACGATGGGCGTGGGCGTAGTGCCGTTCGAAAATAGCACAGCCATTCCCCCCGGGTCCCCTCCACCGCCGTTGGTGACGAACAGGAGGTCTAGTGATTTGTCCACGGAGCGAGAGGAGGCCAGGAGACTGAAGGGCCCGCTGAGGCCGGCCACCGTGTCGAGATTCGTTCCTGTGATGATGGTCGACAGCGAACCGCCCGGGCTGCGCTGGATTACGTCGACGCGGGTCGTTTGCTCGTTGTTGGAAAGGTCGGTCGGCCCAAAAACCGCATAAACGACCGTGCCATCCGGGGCGATGTCGAAGGCCCCGACCGAAGACCCCGGCTGCGTGCTGGAATCGTAGATGAGGCTCTGAGTGAACTTGGGCTGGTTGAGCTTGATGGGCACGCTGGTGACCAGCGGAGAGAGACCCATGGCCTTCAACCAGCCGATTTCATTGCGCAGGGCGAAGCCGAGCTGGGTGCCAAAGAAGAAGGCGGTACTGAGGGACAGTACGATCGGAAGAGCCCCTGCGGTAGTGGCCGACAGCGTCGCCGAGGCAACCGTCACCCCTTCCAGCTCCGCCGTCAAGACGACAAACTCCACCAGAGCGTCCATGACTACGGTTGCAGCGGCGCCGACCAGCGCCACAATGGCGTTGATGACACTCGCCACTACGTTTTCCAAATTACCGTCAACTTGGCTTATTGTTCCCGTAAACACAGAGTTCATGGCGCCCACCATGCCCAGAATGGCGTTATCAATCCCGGCCGCACCGGCGAGGATCTGATACAGGCCGTCGGCCAAGAGACCGGCGACCTTGACGCTCTTGCTCACCAGTTGCAAGAACGGTCCGCCCGCGCCTACCACGTCCAATAGAGGACACAGGCCGTACAGGAGCAGGGTGCACCCCATGGTCCTCGCCAACTGCCAGGCGGTCTCGGTGAGGGTAATGGTGGCGGGTGGAAGCTCCGATTGCAGGATGCCGACGCCGGTCGCGAGGCCGTCCACCCAGTAGGTGATGGTGGTGATGGTGGACGCCAGTTGGCCCAGGTCGATGGCCTCGGTCGCGGTGCCGGGCGAGCCTGCCTGCCCGGTAGCGATGTTGCCCCAGTCGAAGACATTGGCTCCCGAAATGATGTTCTGGCCTAGAAACGGGAGGGGATTCTGCGACCCCTGGAGGGCGGGCGTGACGATATCGCCGATCTGGGTCGGGGTATTGTCGGTGTTCTCCCGCAGTGCGCTGACGAAACGAAATTCGGTATTGGTGATGGTCACGGTCGACGTGGCCTCGCGGCGCACCGGAGGGGCCAGGGTGGCGGTCAGGCCCCCGGACCCCTGCCTCTTTTTCACGGAGCCCTGGGGCTGCAGGCCGGCCAGCAAGTCGGTGACGACCTGGCCGTACAAGGTCAGGAACTCGCTGTCCTGGGCCACGCCGTCGACCCCCCCGTTGGCCAGGTCCTTGGCGACCAGGGCTTCGAAAGGGGGGAACGAGGGGAGTTGGGTGATGGTGGTGATGAGGCCGGAGCCGATGGTGGGGTCTGTGGAGAGAACCCCTGGCGTGAGGAAAATCATGGCGATGGCAGTGGATTGGGCATTGATGGTGAGCGTGCTGTCATCAGGCTGGGACAGGGCCATGGCGCGGATGGCCGCACTCCCGTCCTGCACCAGCAGCAGTTGCACGGTGTTGTTCGATACGAAGGTGGAGAAACTGCCATCCGTGCCGGACGCCGGCTGGTTCATCAGGGCTGCAGATTGGACCAGCAGGCCGGTGCCTCCCACCTGCGTGATGTCGATGGCCCCGGTCCGGGTCTGCGTGCCCTCCAACGGCGTCTGTGGATTGCCCCCCGCGGGGTTGCCGCCCCCCGCATGGGTACCCCCCCCGGTGGTCAGCATGCCTTGTAGTCCGCTGCCGGTCCCGGGTCCTGAGCCGCACCCGGTCAGCGCCGCCATCATGGTCAGAAGGGCCGAGTTTGCCGCCATGGAAAAGAACTGGCGACGCCGGATGGGCTGATCCAATGGGGTGACATCTGACATGGTGAAGCCTTTCAAAACATGCTCGAACAGGCGCCTGTAAGAAATCATCGAGGCACCGAATTCGCTGGCTCTATAAGAGGCGCTCGGTCGAGCGCACTGGGAAGACTACGGGCAACCCCCCTGTCGCCACATCTTCAAAATCCTTGGCATCTGAGCCAGCGCCCCTGGCACGGTCATGACCTATCGACTTCTGCCGATAGCCCCGGGTCTGCGTTCACCATGCGGCACGTCTACAGGACCATAACCCGGGCGCCTCTTCGCGCATGCTGGCGGGCGGGCTCTCCTTCGCCTGTGGGTTCTCCAACAGCGTGAATCCCTCCTGCCACAACCAGGCCATACAGCAGGAAACCGTTGCAGCACCCCCACACCGTTGAGCAGCGGTACCCCCTCGATGACTGGTTCTCCGTGGGGCGGAAGAGTGAGTTGACTCTGTATCGATTGTCTCGATCACGGCGTCGTTGACATCGGATATCGAGGGAGGCTTTTGCAACAGGAATGCTACGTACAGAGGAATGTTTCCAGATGGTAAGCAACCCGACCAAAAGCCGTTAGCGGATCGAAAGACTCCATTCGGCAGGATGGAACTGTCAATCCAGCCAAGGTCGTGGCATGCCATCTCCGCAGTTCGCCCTTCCCTTCTCCCTCCCCCAAGGTCCCGTGCTCATTGCCGGGTGCGGTGGCGGCTACGACGTGGTGTGCGCCCTGCCGGTCGCCCTGGCCTTGAAAGCCGCCGGCCACCCCGTCCACCTGGCCAACTACAGCTTCACCGACCTGCACGAGGCCACCGAGTGCCCGCAGGTCGATGGCTGTCTGTATCGGGTCGGTCGCACCTCGGAGCCTTCCAAGACGCGGCGCTACTTTCCCGAGCGCCAACTGAGCCGATGGTGGCATCACCGCTTCGGCGAGGACCAGTCGATATGGGCTTTCGGCCGCCAGGGGGTCCGCCCCGTTCGACAGGCTTATCGGTACCTGCAGGCGACCCTGGACCTGCGGTCGGTCGTCGTCGTCGACGGCGGCGTGGACGGGCTCTTCATCGGCAACGAGCACGAGCTCGGCTCCCCTTCCATGGACGCCGTTTCAATCCTGTCCGCTGCCAGCCTCTCCGAGTGCACCGGCGTCTTCTGCTTCACGGCCTTCGGCACGGAAGGGACGGCCTACAGCGTTCGTCATGCCGACGCCCTGCGCCGCGTCGCCGACCTGGTCCAGTCGAAAAGCATGCTGGGCGTCGCGGCGTGCATCCCCGGAACGGCCGTCGGCGACGACTTTCTCGACGCGGTCCGATACATCCACGGCGACACCCCGGACATCTGGCACAGCAACATGGTGAGCTCCATCCAGGCGGCCATGCACGGACGGTTTGGCGAAACGGCGGTCACCGTCAAGACGCAGACCGACCGCATCTGGGTCTCGCCCCTCACGCTGCTCTACTGGTTCTTCGATTTGGAAGCGGTGGCGGCCATGAAGCCCTACCGCCACGAGGTGCTGGAGACCGACAGCGTCACCGACGTCTACGACGCCATCGAGCGCGTCCGTCAAAGGCTGGGCGTGCTCGAGAAGTCTGACATTCCCATCTGAGGCAGGGGCGCCCCCCCTCGGCTCGAACTGTGGGCGCGTGAAAAAGCTGCTGCTGCTTCTAGTTGCCCTCACCCTCCACGCCTGGGCCTCCGACTGCGTCGTCAAGGTCCCGGTCGCCAGCATCTACAAGAACGCCGACCCCAGGTCGGAGCGTCAGACGCAGGTCCTGCTGGGTCATCCGGTCCACGTCGTGAAGGTCCAGGGGGCGTGGGCGCAGGTCTACGCCACCGACCAGTATCGACTGTCGGAGGGGTACCCCGGCTGGATGGAGCGCAGCACCCTCGACCCCCACGCTCACCCCGGCGAGGTGCTGGTCAGCGGGACGCCCCGCACCGAAATGCACAGCACACCGGGGGGCAAGGTCGTGATGACGGTCTACCCCTCGAGTCTGGTCACCCCGACAAAAGACGTCAAGGGCGAGTGGACCGGCGTGGTCCTCCCCGGCCGCGCCGGGGAAGCCTGGGTCAAGACCGCAGAGCTGGCCCCGCAGGCCCTCCCCCTGCATGATGGCAGCGATGTCGTGAAGACCGCCGAGACGTTGTCCGGGACTCACTACCTGTGGGGCGGCATGAGTGTTGAGGGCATCGACTGCTCGGGTCTGACCTTCGTGTCCTATCGGTTGCATGGCATCACCCTGCCTCGCGATGCCGATCAACAGTTCGAAGTCGGCGAGCCCGTCGATCGAGCCCACCTCCAGCCCGGTGACCTGGTGTTCTATGGCAAGGACGACAAGAACATCACCCACGTTGCCCTGTACCAAGGGCACGGGAACGTCGTGGAGGCCTCCAGCAAGGCAAACGCCGTGCACGTCATCGCCCTCGACCACCGCCGAGACTATCGAGGGGCCCGCCGGGTCATCGGGGTGGCGCTGAAGATGCCCCCGCCGTCGCCCTGAGCGGCGCATCAAACTTCGAGCCCGAACAGCGACGGAAGAAGGCGTTGCGCGAATAGCGAACAGTCGACAGGAAGTACCGTTCCTGGTTTCGTCGCGCCATGCGAAAGTAGGCCTCCTCCGCTTCCAACTGCAGATCGAAGTGGTCGTAGTTGACCACCACGTGCACGCGCTGGCCCAGGCCGGTGAAGTATTCGTCCAGCACGGCTGAGAGTTCGTCGACTTCCGTCGGGGTGTGGATGCGCAAGCCTTCGAAATCGACGAAGACGGTGTTCTCGTGGGGACGGTACAGCAACCGCTCGGCCAGGCCGCGCCGCTCCTGGTCCAACCCCATGGGCGCAGGGCTGAACAGCCGGTGATCCATGCGGCGTAGGTCGCCCATGGCAGGACGGAACGGGAGGTGCCGCAGGACGTCTCGTTCGACGTCGAGGCCGGGGGCCACTTCGACCAGTTCGAGGCCCTCGGCCCCCAGGCGAAACACGGCCCGCTCCGTCACGTACCAGACCTCCTGGCCCCGTGAGCGGGCGTAAGTGCCGTTGAAGGTCACCTGGCCGACCTGCGACAGGAACTTGGGCGACTGGCCCTCCTGCACGATGTGCAGCCGGCCGTCCGCGACCTTCAGGTCGGCGCGGGCCATGAACGTGCCCATGAAACAGACGAAGCGGGCGTTCTGGCTGATGTTGATGAAGCCGCCGGCCCCCGCCAGGCGATCACCGAAGCGGCTGACGTTGACGTGGCCGGCCGCGTCCACCTCGGCCAGCCCCAGGAAGGCCTGGTCCAGGCCCCCGCCGTCGTAGAAGTCAAACTGGGAGGGCTGCGGGATGATGGCCTGCGGGCCGCTCGACGCGCCGAAGCTCAAACCACCGGCCGGCACCCCGCCGTACGCGCCCGGTTCGACGGTGAGCGTGAAACGGTCCAGAATCTGCTCCTCGTAGGCCACCGCCGCCACGCCCTCCGGCATGCCAATCCCCAGGTTGACGACCGCGTTGCGGCGGAGGAACTGGGCGCCCCGTCGGGCGATGACCTTGCGAACGTCCAGGGCGAGGGGCTGGAGGGCCGCTCGGGCGGGCACAATCTCTCCCGTATAAGCGGCGTTGTAGGGCTCGGCAAACGTTTGCCGATGGTGCACGGGGTCCGCCGCCACCACGCAATCGACCAGCACGCCGGGAATCTGGATCATCTGGGGATGCAGGCGATGGTGCGCCGTCACCCGCTCCACCTGGACGATGACCAGGCCGCCGCTGTTCCGCACGGCCTGGGCGATGGCCAGGACCTCCAGCGTCAGGGCCTCCCGCTCCATGCTGACGTTGCCCTCCTGGTCGGCCGTCGTGCCCCGCAGAAACGCCACCGTGATGGGAAAGGCCCGATAGAAGAGATAGTCCCGCCCATCGACCGGCATCACCGATACCAGGTCTTCGGTGGTGCGGGCGTTGATGCGGCCGCCCCCATGGCGAGGATCGACGAAGGTGTGCAGCCCGACGTGGGTGAGCACCCCGGGCTTGCCGGCCGCCACGTCCCGGAACAGGTGCGAAATGACGCCCTGCGGCAGGTTGTAGGCTTCGATCTGGTCGTCCAGGGCCATGCGACCCAGGGCGGGCACCAGGCCCCAGTGTCCTCCCACGACGCGCCTGATGAGACCCGGATGGGCCAGATGGTTGAGGCCCTGGCGTTTGCCGTCGCCCTGGCCCGCCGCATAGACGAGGGTCAGATCGCGGGGGCTGCCGGTCTCCAGGAATCGCTCTTCCAACGCCACCGCCAGGGCCTCGGCGAAGCCGCTGCCGACGAACCCGCCGGTGGCGAGCGTATCGCCATCCGTCAGCAAATCCACCGCCTGGCGGGCCGTCACGACTTTGCCGGTCTGCATGGCGTCAGGTTTCGGGGACGGGGACTCTTAATCTTTTTGTAACATCAGGCAACCGACCGCGTGGGATGATGCGAGTCATGGTGGTTGGCGACGGCGCGCTCAAGAAATATATCCGCGAGTCCGATCCGGTCACGGGCGCCATCGGCGGACCCATCCGAGTCGTTTACGGGCTGCAGACCTTGCGCGCGGCCGAGAAGCCGACAGAGTACGTCGAGGGTGTCGATCAGGTGGCAGCGGGCACGCTCACCGCGGTGAGTGGCGCGATCGGGTTCTCCGGGGTCGGGGCCGCCGTGGCCACCGACGCCGGCCTGCCGCACGTGACGCGAGGCCTGCAAGCAACCGTCAAGGCGCTGGGCGGGCCGGCGGTGGGAGGCTGGCTGGGCGGCGCCGCCGCCGTGCTGAAAGGCGGCACCGACCTGGTGCACGGCATCACCCAGCACGACCAGAAACTGGCGGCGGTGGGATCGGCCAAGCTAGCCGCGTCGGGCTTGATGCTGGCGGGCGCGGCGAGCATGAATCCCCTGCTGGTCGCGGCTGGCAGCGCAGTGTATCTGACCACCTGCGTGCTCGCCAGCCACCAGCACATGACCCGCACGGAGATGGGGGCCGCCGCCGCGTTGATCGGCGGCGCCGCCATCGCCAACCCGTTCCTGGTGGCGGGCGGGACCCTGTGTTACCTCGGCGCGGCGCTGGTGCGCAACCGCCAGGTGCTGGCCGCATGGCTGCAGCAGCATCACCTGGCGCGCCGGGGGACTCTGCGGCGTACGTTGGACGGAAGGCATGACGCAGAACTGACGAAGTAGGCGCCCCATGGTTGTGGTGGAGCACCTGAGCAAGCGATTCTACGTGTATCGCCAGGGTTCGGGGCGGTGGGCCGCCCTGCGCCACATGGTCATGCCGGAGCGTCGTGCGGTCGACGCCCTGGTCGACGTGAGCATCACCATCACGCGGGGCGAACTGGTGGGCTATATCGGACCCAACGGCGCCGGAAAATCCACCACCGTCAAGATTCTCTCCGGCATCCTGGTGCCGGACGGCGGACGGTGCGAAGTCATGGGACGGGTCCCGTGGCGACAGCGAGCGGAACACGTGCGAGACATCGGCGTCGTGTTCGGACAGCGCACCCAGTTATGGTGGGACCTGCCCGTCATGGACTCATTCGAACTGTTACGCGACATCTATCGGGTAGAATCCAAGGCCTGGCGCTCCGCTCTGGACGAACTGGTAGCCCGCCTGGATCTCGGCAACCTCCTCGATGTGCCCGTTCGACAATTGAGTCTGGGTCAGCGCATGCGCTGCGACCTGGCCGGGTCGCTCTTGCATCGGCCCCCACTCCTCTTTCTCGACGAACCCACCATCGGGCTGGACGCCGTGTCGAAACTGCAGGTGCGGGACTTCATCCAAAAGATCAACCGGGAAAACCAGGTCACCGTGATTCTCACCACCCACGACATGGACGATATCGAAGCGCTTTGCCCGCGCGTCGTTCTCATCAGCGGTGGTCGCGTGTTGAGCGATGGGCCGCTCACGGCCCTGCGCCAGGCGGTCGGTGCCGAGCGCTGGCTGACGATCGACCTGGCCGAGCCGGTCGACCGCGTCGAAGACGAGCAGGCCGAGGTCATGGCACAGGACGGCCTGCGAGTGCGGCTGCGGTTCAATCCGGACGTGGTGGCACCGGCCGTGCTGGTGTCCCGCCTCGCCAATCGCTATCCGCTGCGAGACCTGTACGTCGAGAACCCGCCTATCGAATCGGTCGTCGCCGAACTCTACAAAAAGACGTGAGACCGTACTTCAGTATCTTTCTGTGCCGCTGCCGGGCCTTGCTGCTGTATCGCACCGCGGCGGCAGCCGCGTTTGGCACCCGCATCTTCTGGGGCCTCATCCACATCATGGTGTTGCAGGCGTTCTACCGGTCGTCCACCCAGGCACCGCCCATGACGATGCCCCAGATGGTCAGCTACGTGTGGCTGGGGCAGGCCATGCTGGCCCTGGTGCTGTGGCGGGTCGACGCCGACGTCGCCGACATGGTGCGCACGGGAGGGCTGGCCTGCGAGCTGATCCGGCCCATCGACGTGTATTGGATGTGGTACAGTCGAACCGCGGCCGTCCGAGTCATGCCAACCGTCATGCAAGCGGCGCCGATCGTGCTCCTGACCTGGCTGGGCCGAGGTCTGCAGGGTCCTCCGTCGATGGCCGCCGCCCTGTCGTGGGGGGCCCTGACGCTGGTGGCGGTCCTGCTGGCGACGGCCATATCGACCGGGGTCACAGTCTCCATGTTGTATACGGTCTCTCCGGCTGGAGGGGTCATGCTGGCCTCCACGCTCACCTATGCCCTGTCGGGCATGCTCTTGCCGTTGCCGCTCTTTCCCGCGGCCGTCACACGGGTCTTGCATTGGCTGCCCTTCAGCGGTCTCATCGACCTGCCCTTCCAGGCCTGGCTCGGCATGCTGGGGCCGGGCGAGGCGCTCGGATGGCTCGCGTTCGAAGGACTGTGGACCGTCGCCTTGATTGTGGCGGGACGGGCCTTGCTGCACCGAGGCCTGCACCGGGCCGTCATCCTGGGGGGATGATGTCGCTTCGCTTGTGGTGGTGTTACGTGCGTCTGTCGATTCGCAGTCAGTTGCAGGACCGGCTG
>DASYBA010000442.1:0-3189 GCA_036501005.1 Candidatus Xenobia bacterium
GAGAGGGGGGTGGCTCTTATGGGGGGCAGCCCTCTTGATGCTGGGGTCCCTGGGCTTGATCAAGCTGCTGGGGGGCGCGGTAGGATGGGGCCCGGCCTACGTCTTGGCCTTCAGCCTGTGTGCGTGGCGCGGGCCCTCGCACCGCGTTCTGCTGGCCGGGCTGGTCTTCGCCGACCTGGCCGGGTTTGCCGCTCAATATCTGCGGTACGTTCCGGTGGACGAGGTCTATCAGCCGGTCGCGCTCCTCGGCAGGCTCCGCCCGTGGCCGCTGTCCGGGCGCGGCATCGGGGTGCCCAACTTCACCGACGACCCACGCTGGGAGCAGTGGGCGATGGGCTTCCACCTGAGCGACATCCAGGGCAACAACCCCCTGGCCTTGGACGAGACGGTGGCTTACTTTTACACGGCGGCCTCCCGTCAGATCCTGAGCCCCCAGCAGGCAGAAACGCTCCGCAGCCAAGGGGGCTCCGTACGACTCCCCACCGACCCGGGCAACCCCATGTACGCCATGCTGGACGTTGCCTGGGCGGTGGAGGACCGCGACAGACCGCGCTTCGATACCCTGCCCGATCATTGGGGGCCGGGCTGGGCGGTGGGCAAGACCCGGCTGGCCGATCGGGAGACGGCGCTGCTCCTCCTCTCTCGCAACCAGGTCGACCCTCGGCGGGTCGTCTTGCTGGAATCCCCCTCCTCCCACCCCGAGTGGGATGGGGCCATCGAGGCCCAGGTGAGGTACGTCAGCTACACCTGCAACCAGATTGAATACGACGTGACCCAGAGCCATGACGGCTGGCTGATCACGTCGGAGGTCTACTACCCCGGATGGCGCGCCGCAGTCGATGGCCAGGATACGCCGGTGGTGCGGGCCGATGGCCTGTTGCGAGCTTGCTGGGTACCGGCCGGGCACCACCAGGTGGTAGTTCGGTTCCGGCCTTGGTGGCTGCCCAGTTTTGGCGTGACCGGACTGGCTCTGGCTGCTCTCGGCTGGCCTTTCCTCAGGAGGAACGGCGGGCGCTGAGCATGTGACGGGTCTTGCGCCGCATGCGGTCGAGGTGCTCTGGCGCCGGAGTCCATCTGGAATGCAGACAGATGCCGACCCAGAAGAGGCTGGGACGCGGTTCCAGGCAATCGACCACGACGCCCTGGGGCAGTTCGGAAATCGTCTTGCGGGTCATGGTTTTATCTCTTCCTACGGGAATGTTGCTGGTGTCTACCATGCCAATACCGACTTCTTGGAAAGAAAGTTTCCTGACCGGGACATGGCCCAACACGCCCGCGGCCCAACACAGCAACGATTCCTTACGACAAGCCAAAAAGATCGTACCCAGGGAGTAGACTCGATCACGCCTCGGAACGACTAGAACTGCGAGCGGAGGAGGCTGCCCACCTCGTTGTAGAGGCGCACGCCGACCCTGGGTTTGTAACCCGCCATGTCTTCGGACTTGGTGAAGTCTTTCTGGAACAGGTTCTTGTACAGGTCGTCGACCACTGCCGGATCCTCGACCCACACGTTGGCCTCGTCATCCCAGTCGCTCCGCATGTCGAGGTTGGAAGAACCGATGGTGGCCAGGTGATTGTCGAAGATGGCGACCTTGTCGTGCGCCATGACTCGGCCATAGTACTCGTGCACTCGGGCGCCGGCCGCTTGCAACTTGTCATAGTCGTGTCGGGACGCCGCCCCTTCCAACTTGTGGTTGTTGTACTTGGGCACCACGATGTCGACCTGCACGCCCCGTTTGGCCGCCGCGGCCAGCGCATCGACGATGTCGGGGTCGCTGAAGTACGGGTCGGCGATGCAGATGCGCTGGGTGGCGGTCTGGATGGCCCGCAGGTAGGTCATCTTGAGGTTGCGATCCCGGTGGCCGATGTGCCCGATGACGCGGGTGGGCTTGGCGTTCGGAGGCGCTGCCAGCCTGGGGAACATGGCCGCTTCCTCAGACGGGGGAATGGGCCCGACGAACTCTTTGAACTGCTCGTTGCAGAGCCGCTGCAGGTCGTTCACGACCGGTCCGGTGACTCGGGAATGGACGTCGTGCCATAGATCGCGGTACTCGTTGCCGACGTTCATGCCGCCGATGTAGCCAGTCGTGCCGTCCAGCACCATGATCTTGCGGTGGTCGAGGTGGTTGCCCAGCGGTCCGGGCGGATGCGCGGCGATCTCCACGCCGTGATCGCGCAGGAACTGGTAAACCCGAGGATCGGTGCGTTGGCCGTTGGACAGGCTGGACCCGAAGTCGTCATAGAGGATGCGCACGGCTACGTGGCGATTCTGTGCGGATCGAGCGGCGAAGGTCGGATCGGTCTTGGCCAGCTCGGCCGCGTACTTGGGGTCCGAGGCGGCGGCCAGGTGCTTGGCGAACTCCCAGCCCGCTTCGTCCGACTGGAGCGAGAACATCGTCATGGAGATGGACGTCTGCGCCTTGTCGATGTCAGCCAGCATGCGAGGGAAGGCGTGCTGGCCGTTGATGAGCGGCTCCACGGTGCCGGGCACCCGCTGGGTATCGGTAGCGGCGTCGACATATCGATCGAAAGCATCCCAGTCGCCCGGCACGGCCTGATTCTTGGCCCGCAGCGCGGCGTACGCGGTCTGCGTCCAGACGTCAAACACCTTGACCTTGCGGTCGACGTTGGGAATGCGCTGCAGGATGGTGTCGACATGCCCGGCGTCATCGCCATGGGCGGTGATGGCTCTCAGGAAGGCGGCGCCTGCGTCGGCGGCCTGGCCTGGCGACGGACGCAAGAGCTTCTCGGCCGTGGCGGCAAGCTGGCCGTTGGACGCTGCCTGCGGGCCCACCTCGCCGAGGCGGGCCATCTCCGCCAGCCCTGCGCCCTGCCGCTGGAGGTGGGCGGCGGCCTTGGCCTTGGTTTCGCCTGGGGTTCCCTTGAGCAGCGGCACCAGGCCCTTCACCTTCTCGACCAGGTTCTCGTGCGCAATGATGGGCACAGGCTGCAGAGCGTCCATGTCGGGAACGTTCTCGTGGGTGCCCATGTCGCCCAGCATGCGAGCCTGTAATTCCTGGGTATAGTCGTCGGCGACCACCCCGGTGAAGCCGGCCGGCACGCGGCGCTGGGTCGCGTCGTCGCACCGGACGTAGGCGTGACTGCCCAGCCCGGCAAAGGCTTGGGCGTCGTCGCCCTGGTCGTTGCCCAGGGCAAAGACGTGGGCGTTCGGATACGTCTTTTGCAATT
>DASYBA010000443.1:0-6064 GCA_036501005.1 Candidatus Xenobia bacterium
GCCCGGCGCCGATGCCAGCCAGCTTCAACTGGCCTGGCTGGAGGAGCAGAGCTCCAACAACAAGGCAGCCGCCGCCGACGGCTATCGACATCTGTTCGAAAGAATGGCGGCCCGGTGCAAAGTCGACCTCGGATGTCCGGATCCGATCGCCATGGACATGAAGCTGCCGGACCTGATGAAAACCGTGAGTCCGGCCCTGCCGGCCAATTCCATGTACGTCTTCAAGGCCGACGGCAAGAAGCTGGGGGCGACCTGGAAAAAGGTGATCCATGATCACCCGGAGTTGGCCGGCAAGGCGGTTGCCAGTGCCCCCGAAGCAGAGTGGACCGTCCTGCAGGCAAAGGCTTTCGACAAGCAGGATACCGCCGCCATCGGCAAGGCCGGCCTGGAGGTCTCCCAACTCCTGCAGACCGACGTGGTCTTCCTGGAAGTCTCCAAACCTGCCACGGCCTGGTATTGGTATTGGAGCAGCGGGCACCTGGTCGACGAGTACTGCTCGAATCCGGGCCACCCCGGTGAAGTCGACTATCGAACCCTGCGACAGTGGGCCGGCCGCCCGGACATCTTCGTCAAGGCCTGCCACGGAAAACCGGTATCGAAGCTGAGCGGCGGGGTGGTATCGATTACCGACCTGAATGCCGTGCTATACTTCTACTATCCCGAGCTCAGGGTACTGCGTCCCGGCGCCTGGCGATCGCCGTCGGAGGTCACCCGCCTCCTGACCCAGTTCATGGGGGCACATGACGGCCCGAGTCGCTTCGCCGAGCGGGCCACCACCTACAAGCCTCTCCCCTGACCTACTCCACGCGGAAGCTGTCTTCGAATTGATCGAAGGCGGGGGCCCAGCGCTCCCATTGGTCGACCGGGCATGTCGCCTGGATGGCGATGGTCCGGCCGTGGTACACGATGACAGTACCGGTCTGCTTAGACAAGCCGCTTTCGGCCATGGCAGTGGCCACAAACCGTCCCCCGACAATGTCGGGTCCGTAGTGCACCATGCGATAGGACAGCAGGATCTGTTTGGACTGCGCCAGCATGGTGCGAACATAGTCCTGGCTCACCACACGGGTGCCGGCCGAATCTTCTATCGACACCATGGCGACCGGATGGGGCGCGCCCTCGGGCACGTCATCCGAGGTGATCATGTACTTGAGTCTCGAGGTGCCGAAGCGCTCCAGCTCGACCTCGTGCCAGCCCTGCATGGGTTCTATGCTGAAGCCGTCTTCCTTGTCGACAAAGCGGCTCCCCTGCGCCCACACCGCCGTGGCCATGACGAGCACGAGCCACCCGCTCTTCACGCGGATGCCCTGCCCAACACCAGCAGGAGGTAGCGGCCCAGCGCTTCCACCTGGGCGCCGCTCATGGCCTCGAATTGAATGGTCAGTTGCCAGCGGCCCCGCTCAGGCTTCTTGGCCATGCGAACCACCCGGCCCATCAGATGGAGGACCGGCAGCCCGCCCTGCGGGCCCAGGTGGACCTGCATGATGGTGCCCGGGAGTACGTGGCGACGGACCTCCATGAGGCAACCGGCGGCCCCCAGATTCACGATGCTGCCGTCCAGAGGCAGCCGGCCGGCAGCCATGCGGGCTGCGACCTGGGCCCCCGACACGTTGATGCGCATGGATTTGCGGCGGTCGACCAGGCGGGCCACGTCGAACCCCAGTTCACCCAGAATGAGCTTGACCCACGAGCGGGCCAGCACGTGGTCGGGGTCGGCATAGCGAACACCGGCCTGGTAGGCGTCCGCGCCGCGTTGCTTGCGGCACCACATCACCTCCGCCTGGGCCGTGTCCAGGTCGGCGGCGGAGGCATAGAGAATGCCGATGGTCGTCCCCGGCTTGAGGCGGTGTGGAAGCTCGAGGCGCATGCCGCCCGTGCTCATGTCGCACACCTGGGCATCGAACGTATCGTCTGGCGCGACACATTGCACGGGGTAGGTGCAGCGCAGGCGGGTGACCCGGCGGTTCTGGCCTTCGGTGGCCTGGAAGAGGGCGGTAAAGCCGGAGCGGATGTCCTCCATGGGCGTGTGGTTCAGCGAGGCGCGGCAGGCCTCCTGGAGGCGTCGGTCGTAGCCATGGCCGTGCAGTGGTACGACGTGCCCCTCAATCTGCCCCATGCCACCAAGGTGACGGCCAAGATTGTGCTCCACCTGCAGCGGCTGGACCAGGTCCAGCCGGCGCATGAGGTGGCGGCGCGGCTTTTGTTTTTGCTCCGAGAGGTGGACACCCTGGACATCCATCCTCCGACCCAGGAGATGTGGGAGGCGAGGGATGCGGCCGCCATCCTGGCCCGGCTGCTGGTGGTGAACATCGAGCAGGGTGGCGCCGGTAGCGACCGCCTGGGGCAGTTGGTGCGCAACCTGTTCGAGTGTCTGGAGTTGGGGAGGGAGGGGGCACACCTCTCTTTGCGGTGCGGCGAAAAACCCGACTCCCTGCTGAGACCGCCGCGTTAGTAGGAACCGGTGAGTAGTTTCTTCTGGCCGCGACTGTCGATCACGGCCAGAAACGGCTCCTGGGCGTCGTCGTTGAGCCCCAGCCCCATGACCAGGCGGTCGCGCCCGCCGCGATCCTTCATGACCAGGACGGGCGAGTCGTTGCGGCCCGCCAGGCGGAACAGGAAGCGCAAGTGGCCATGGTTGTCGGTCAGCCCCATGGCAGGCTGGCCGGCTTCTCCGCCAGAGGCGTAGGTGCCCAGTTGGATGCGCTGGCGCCCATCCGAACCCAGAATCCAGAGTTGCTGCCCTTGATAGACGGTGTTCTGAGCGACGGCGGGACGAGCCAGGGGCGACAGCAGCCCGCCGATGATCCCGCCCACCAGCACTAGCGTATAGGAAATCCAATTCTTCATGCTGCGGGGTTCCAGGCGACCGTGCCGAACCCTGGGGACATGAAGAGAGTGCTGGCGGGTCTTCTCGTTTCTGTCGGCATGGCCCATGCGAAGCCGATGGCGGCCCACGTTCGATACGACCTCGACGGCAGCGGCGAGATGCGGGACTGGGAGTGGATCTCACCCCGAGCCGGGTGGCTGGTGTACGGCACACCCTCCAACGGGCTCCGGCTCCTGGGCAGCCGCACCTTCTGGGTCTTCTGGAATGATGGCTACGACGCTCTGTCGGCGCTGGATGACAACGGCGACGGCCAGTTGACGGGCCACGAGCTGGACGGGTTGTCGATCTGGCAGGATCTGAACGGCAACGGGGTCTGCGACCCGGGCGAACTGCGCTCGGTGCGAGACTGGGCATCGTCAGCCTCTCGTGTCGGGCGCAACGCCACGCCCACGGGTTTCCCTACAGTCCTGAGGGGGTGACGTTCGACACGGGCGAGGTCCGAGCCAGCTACGACTGGATCAGCGAGTCTCCCAGCGGTCTCCAGCCTCGAGCAGGGTCCGGGGCTGAGGGCCCTTGAGCCAGGCGCGGGCCGCCGCATCGCCTCGGAGGTAGGCGTCCCAGAACATGATCGAGAGCGCGACGATGGCCTTGTGGTGGTTTGGGTTGCGGGGCTCCCGGTCGCTTATCAGGCGCCGGTCGCTGAAGGCCGAGTGCTGGGCCCCGTTCAAGACGAGCTCGTACTTGTCGCCGGGCGGGAGGGCCGGAAACACGGCCAGGCGGGAAGCGACGTCAGCGTGGCCGATGGGGGACAGGTCACGGGTGCCCGTCATGAGCATCCAGGGAATGGAGACGTGGCCAAAGGCGCTCTTCGGGTCGCCGGTGCGCGGCGAACTGGGACTGAGGGCGAGAGCCGCCTGGATGCGAGCGTCGGTGAGCGGCACGGGGAAAGTCTGGCCACTGACCGCCTGCGTCGTGACGGCCCCATAGGAGTGCCCCCCCATGCCGATGTGGGCCAGGTCGAGACGATGGGATAACGGGGGGGACGAGCTGACGTTCCACACCTTGAGCTGATCCAATACGGCTTCCACGTCGCCGACCCGATCGACGAACGACTGCCGGTTGACGGCGGCGGTGAGGGCCGCCTGGATCTGGTCGGGAGGCACGCCCCTCCAGACGGAATCGTCGCTGCCGGGGTGCTGCAGCACGACCACCACGTAGCCGTGCTCGCTCCATCGCCGGGCGAGGTAGCTGTAGCCGGTGCGATCGGCGCCCAGGCCCGGACTGAACAGAATGACGGGCGCTGGGGCGGTCGACTGCGGGAGATAGACCCGCAATGGGATATCCCGGTTGCGGTCGGCATCATGGAGCGTGAGGTCTTTCATCGTCACCGTGTCACCTCGGGCAACGCCCGCCAGCAGTATCGCGAGACAGAGTAGAACGCGTATCATAGGCCCTATAGACACTCCGGGGCGCCAGAAGGTTCCGTTGTTAACATGGTGTTTACGTGGGAATCGCTACGAGATGCTAACATGTAGAGGATGCAGTTGCCGGCCAACATGATCGCCGTGCCCCTGGTAGCGCAGGAAACCAATTACAGTTGCGGAGACGCCTCCAGCCTTGCGCTGTTGCGATTCTGGCACTGGGACAGCTATGCCAGGACGCCGGAATCCGATCTCTACGTGCCTCTCCAGACCAGCCAGAAGGACGGGACCGAACCCCAGCCTATCGAACGGTATTTCAATCACGTCCCCGGACTCTCGGCCCGCTACCGCACCGACGCGACCCTGGATGATCTGGAGGCGGCCGTGGGACGGCGCCAGCCGCTCATCGTGGACTTGCAGGCGTGGCAGGACAACGCCAGGGACTGGACGACCGACTGGGACGACGGCCATTACGTCGTGCTGGCGGGATACGACAAGGACAACCTGTTCCTCATGGATCCCAGCACCGAGAACCAATACGCGTATATTCCCAAAGCGGAATTCATGACACGTTGGCACGACACGCTGGGGCCGCAGAACCAGAAAATCCAGCACATGATCATCGAGGTGCAGGGGCAGGGCATGCCCCATGAGAGTCACGACGTCCCGGCCGACGCGGCACGTATGATGTAATCTGAACACGACCTGGCAACATCTTGTCTTTCGACGGACGGGGGGGAATGCGGTACACTGACCGCATGCCAAGTATTACACCGCTTCGCAATCTCCGCATCAGCGTGCCGGGCGGGCACATGCCGCCCTATCCCACGCTGGACACGGCCGAGGCCGAGAAACGGGGGGCGGACCAGACGGTGACGCAGCCCGTCATCCAGGATCCGAACGGCGGGTACCATGAACCCGTGACGCTTATTTACAGCGGGCCCCTGAACAACCTGCAGAAAGCCTTGCACAGCCAGGGCTGGCGCCGCCCGCACCTGCTGCCCATTTCGCCGATGACGGTCGACGGCCAGCCAGACGTGTTGACGTTGCAGAAGAATGCGTTTCTGGGCGGCCTGTCGCGAGATCACCTGCGGGTCTACGACCTGGGGACGAACCCCCAGACGGGAGCGTCGCAGTATGGAATTGCCGCCACTCGGGACAACCATCCGTATGCCAACCACAACGGCTTCCACCACACCACCGATCCGGTTCTCAGCGGCGAGCGGGATCTGATCATGCACGACGTTCTCATCGCCGACCCCGCCGTCGCATCAAAGTGGACGGCGGAGCAAGGCCAGTTGACCCACGAGCTCAGTAGCAGCTACCAGTCCGACGGCCAGGTCTATCGGTTTTCGCTCCCCTGAGACGGGACGACGGAGAGAGCGATGCGGCCCTTCTCGATGTCGACCGAGTCGACCGAGACCGAGACCTTCTGCCCTTTGTCGAGTTTCTGGTGGACATATCCATCGGACCCCACGTCCGGTAGTTCAACGAAGCTGCCGCCGCCGGTCTGACCCGTGACCTTGCCGGCAAAGACCCGATGGATCTGTTCTTGCAGGGAGAACGCGGCCATGCTGTTCTGCACCTGGCGCATGACGTCGTAGCAGGCCTTTTCGATACGATTGGACTTCTCAGCAATCTCGTGGAGCGTCGCCGTCGACGTCTTCAGGTCGGGCAGCAGGGCGTCGGGAGCGACAGGGTCTCCGATCTGATAGGGGCACGTCTGGCCGTCCAGCAGGGCCTTGACCATGCGCTGGTTCACCAGGTCGCCCTCCAGCCGGTTGGGGCCGGTCATGCGGGCCGACAACGGGCTGCC
>DASYBA010000444.1:0-5453 GCA_036501005.1 Candidatus Xenobia bacterium
GGCTTGGAAGACATGCGGGGTGGGTTCGTCGGCGCCGTTCGGCGTTCCCTCTGGCGGCTACCTCGTGGGAATGACGCTCAGGGCCTGGTAACCGTCGCCGCGAGTCACCGTGAACGTCACCCGCACCGGCTGGCCCGGGGCCAAAGGCGCGCCGTCCCACGCGAACTGGTACGTGCCATTGGAGGCCTGTATCACCAGCATCCCCTCGCCAGAGCTCACGACCCGCCCCGTCAGGGCGTACGATGGGTCTGCCGGCGCGCCGTTGAGATCGGTGGGCGACTGGTACGGTGCTTGCGGGTTGCCCTGGGGCCCGGGGTCGTCCGGTCCCGGCAGTGGATCGTAGTAGTTCTGCCCGAATCCATACGAGAGGTCGCCATAGGGGTAGCCGTAGCCGTACCACCAGTCGTGCCGGTGGTGATGCCAGCCCCGATATGCGACGACCACGGGCGGCCGACGAACAAAGACCGTGGCGGGATGATTGTACTGCATCACCCCGTTGCGGACGACCACGCGAGGGGGCGCCACGCGACCTACGTGGGACGGTGGTCGCGTGTGCTCGTGCATGGGTCGAAACGTTGCATGCATGGCCCCCGGCCCATGGGGGACATGGGGTCGTGGGGCGCTATAATGCATCACTCGAGGCGCACGGCCATGAGCCGCGGGGGGGCGGCGGGGCGCACTGTGGTGCGCAGGAGCACTGTGGTGCACGGCAGCGCTGTGGTGATGGTGCGCGGCCAGGCCTGGTAGCGAAAGAGCGACCAAAAGACTCCATGCGATAGAGCCACGCTGCGTCATGAGATCTGCCCTCCGCAAGCCGAATGGGAGTATGATTGACTGACCCGACAGGAAGTTCCGCCCTTAAGCGTTCAGATTCGTTAACGCGGCGGGGTTTCAGGCCGAACCGTCGGCCCCCCATTTTTCAACACACCGCGCTCGAGGGCCATCTGGGTGCAGGTCACAAAGTTGAACCCGCGAGCCCGCAACCTGCCCACCAGGTCGGGGAGCATGTCGATGGTCTGCTGCACGCCGTCGTGTAGCAGAATGACCGATCCGTCGGAGATGTCCCGCAGCACGCGGTCTTCGATGATGGTCTTGCCGGGATGGAGATAGTCGCCCGGATCGTCGGTCCATAGGACCATCACGTAGCCCAGTTGCTTGGTGGCCTCGATGACGTCGGGGTCATACTCGCCGCCGGGCGGGCGATACAAACGGGTGGGGGTACCAATGGCCCGTTCGATAGCCTGGGCGCCCTCCCGCAGCTCCGGTTCGATAAGGCGAGTTGGTATGGATGCCAGTCGCAGATGGTGGTAGGTATGGTTGGCGACCTCGTGGCCCGCAGCCGCCTCCTGCTGCACCAGTTGCGGATAACGATCGACCTGCGTGCCCACCACGAAGAAGGTCGCCGTGACGTGGAGCTTCTGCAGCGAGTCGAGCAACTTGGGGGTGTAGTCCTGGTGCGGGCCATCATCGAAGGTGAGCGCCACCGTGTGCAAGGCGACGCTGCCCCGCACCAGCTCCGGAAACGAGATGCCCCGCTCCAGTTCGTATTCCCGGCGAGCCTTCAGCTCAGCCACCGGCAGGTAGCCTTGCTCCCGTAATTTCGGATTCTCCACGGCGGGGTCATTCTTCGGCACCCCGGCGGCCGCCCACGAGAGCAGCAGGGTCAGGCTAAACGACCATAAACACGATTTCCGGAAGGACATCCAGCCGGTAGGTTCCCGCCTCCGGCGGCAGAGCCTGCTGGAGCTTCTCCGCCACTCGCGCCGACAGGCAGACCTCCATGCGGGAGGGCTCCCCAGACACGGTCACCAGTTCGCCGGGCGTGAACTGGACGCTGGCCGACGGTCCCACCACCGCGAAGGGGCGACCGTGTCGAAAACGGTGCAGCCACATGCGAGGCAGCATACGGACGGCATCGACGCTGAGGCGGATCTGCCAGTCGCCGCCCGGGTGTTGTGAAACCGAGCATTCGTCCACCAGCAGGCTGGCCTGGGAGGATCCGTCCCGCTCCACCGCCGCGGCCACGTCGGCAGCCACGTCTGGGTCAGACAGGATTGACCAGCGGTTGAGATCCGCCACCAAGAGCGGGTTGTGGGCGCCGAGCACGTCGAGAAAGCGTTCGGACTGCCACGTCCGGCACGTCTCCAGCTCATCTGAGGTGAGCCCGACGACCTGCACGAACTGGAGTCGGCCGTTGGCCGTTTCCACCCAGTCCAGTACGGGATCGCAGGTAAAAATGGCGGACGAAAGCCGGGTGGGCTGGGCGGCCGCCATCAGCTCGACAATGTTCATGGTGTCACCGAGTTCAAATCGGTTACCGGTATCGAACACGTATTCCGCCAGGGTATCGAGAAGGCGAGCCGGCCAACTGGGAGCTCGGTGGCTATCGGATTTCAAGCGATACGACAACTCGAACCCGAAGCCGCTCCACTCCGGATCACACGTCTGCTTGTGTTCCAGCTCGCTGAGTCCGTAGGTCACGTAGTGCCAGTGTTCCGACGGGTGGCGAAAGACTTCGACGCGCGCCAGGGTTCCGTACTGGAAGGTGACGGGACGCTGGCGAGGGTAGACCTGCGAGAGCAAGTCGCCAATGGCGTCGTCACCCGCTTCAATGGTAGATGGCTTCCAGCAAGCACGAGCTAACTGGGGTTCAGTGCTAGATCCCATGCAGCCCCATGGTCTCCATTCTGGGCCCCCCCCGTCCCGGGCGGTAAATTTTGGTGCCGGTGATCACAAATGTAGCGGCGAAATGACAAATCGTCAAGGGGACTCGGCAGCTTCTTTTCGAACAGCCGCCAGGTCAGTCTCTACCTGCGTTTGCAAGTCAGTCATGGCGCCCTTCAGCTCCGGATGCCGAGCGACGGTATCGGATACGGCCTGCAGGGCGGCCGACCAGGCTCCGTGTCGTTCCAGGTCCGCCACCAGCAGCGCCCACACGGCCCCGTCGTGGTGGGCCACCCAGTCGGCCTCGGCCGCGTGGACGGACGCGTCCAACTGGGCCTGTTCAGCGCCGGTCAGGATGCGAATGCGAAAAGTGCCCACCAGACCGTGCTCGTCTCGCAGGGCCAGCCGGTAGGTCTGGCCTTCCTGGACCTCAGCGTCGGCCGCTTTACCGAGATCGTGCAGTTTCTTCAGACTGAGTCGGCGGATGGTGCCCGGCACGTCATATGCCGCGGAACGCACCGAGTCCGACCACGCCAGGTGCCAGGAGGCCGCGGGCCGCGGATGCAGGAGGCCCAGGTCGAGATCCCGCACTGCCACCAGCGGAGGGGGCGGCGGGGCACTGTCCTCCACATTGCGGGGAGGCCCACCGGGGGCAGGCGCGGCCCGTGCCGCCGGCGGGGGCACGGCGTTCCCGCCCCTGGGCTGCGAACGGGGGGCTTCCTGGTTGGGATTGAAGCCCCCCAGTCGGTCGTTGTTCGTCAATCCGGGCACGCCGGCGCCGGCGTAGCGGATGGGCGCGTTCCGGGTGGCGGGCCCCGTCAGGTGGTCGCTGTCCACCGTGACCGTGGCCGGACCTTTGACCCGTGTAACGCTCGCCCGTGCCCAGAAACGCCACGGTGACCGACGCTCCGGACGCCAGTTGGAGGCGGTCTCCCGGGGCAACGCGGGCCAACGCCTTGACCGGCTGACCTCCCGCCCGGACCGTCCCCTGAACGGCCGTGACCAGCCCGGCCCAGGGGGCTGCCGAGGCGGCTGAAGCCAGCAGGCACAAGCCAAGCATGCGCTTCATGGCAGGGCCTCCCCGGCCTTGGCCTCGTGCGCTCGTACGGCTTGCTCGTTGACCCGCTGCAGGTCGCCATCCAGGCCGGACAAGACCTCCTGGAGGTAGGCGGCGTGCTGGGGATCCCTTTGCGCCGCGTGCTGCAGCGCCTCGGCCCCGTCCGCATACGACCCCGCCGTCTCGTAGAGCGATCCGACCAGGGCAAACGGCGTGGCGTCGGTCGGGTCGGCCTGCACCTCCTGGCGGGCGGCGTCCAGGGCCCGGGTGAGAAGCTGCTTCTGCGCAGCGTCGGCCAACCGCACCGTCCAGGTGGCTCCACTCTGGGGACCGGTCGCGTGATAGGCCGTGACATCCACGGTATAGCTGGCGCCGGCTTTCAGATCCTGGACCTGGCCCCGCTCTCGATACTGTCGCATGGTGGCGGCGTCGAGAACGAGCTTGTGCACCGTCGCGGGGACGTGCATGACGATTCGCCGATTGTCACTGCCCTCCACCTTCACCTGATAGTCACGGACGCCCTCGCTCAAGAACCCGAGATCCAACGTGGGCGTCCCAGCAAACGTCAAGCGGGGCGGGTCGTTCAGGGCCCTGACCGTCACGCCGCCCAGGCGGTCGAGGTTGGCCCCGCTGGGCACGAGGCCGGCCGGGTAGGCGCGAGGCGCCACCCGGGCTGCCGGGCCATCGACCCCCGCCGCCTGGACGGCGACCGTCGTCTCACCCTCGACCGTGACGCGAGCCCCACCTTGCAGAAACGCCAGCGTGACCTTCCCCCCTTTGGCCACCGTGAGCCGGTCGCCCACCTGCAGCTTGGAGAGGGCGTGCACGGCCACCGGCTGACCGCCCTGGACGGCTTGGGCCGTGCCCTCCGACGACACTACCAGGGCGGCAAACGGCGACGCGATCGCCACCCCCGGCACGCATAAGAACCCCCACCACCAACGCATCACTCCCGCTCCTTTGCCTTGACTTCAAAGACTCGCACTGGCTCGTGCCGGCCCTTCACCGGCTGCAGGCCGTGGTCGACGAAGACCACGCCGGGCAGGTCCTGTACTTTTTCCTCGGTCGCTCCACTAATCAGGATGGTCGCCCGCAGGCCCTTGGTCATGCCCATGATGCGGGAGCCCAGGTTCACGTCGTCGCCGACGGCCGCGAACTCCGTTCGGTGTCGCGAGCCCACGTTCCCCACAATGACGTCGCCGGTGTGGATGCCGGCCTTGATCTCGAAAAACCCGTCGTCCTTGGCCGCACGCCTCATGTCGGCCAGTTTCGCCACCATGCGGAGGGCCGTCTCGACGGCCGCGTGCTCCGGCCGGGGATGGCTGTCGGGGGCGCCATAGATGACCATGATCTCGTCTCCCACGAACTGCTTGATCCAGCCACCGCTCTCCACGATGATGGCGTTCATGGCCTCGAAATAGCGGTTGAGCATGCCGATCACCTCGTCGGGGGTGTGGCGCTCGCAGGTCGTTGAGAAGTTGTTGATGTCGGTGAACAAGACCGTCACGTGGCGGCGGCTGGCCGTGCCGAGCTCCAGCAGGGCGGTATCCTGCAACAACGTGGTCGATACGTAGCGCCCGAACATGCGCCAGACAAAGCCGAAGCGCCAGGCGTAGACCGAGACGCCGGCCACCGGGATGGCGCAGAGGAGCGGCGCCGTCTCGAGAACGTACCCTTGGTTGAACAAGACGACGGCCGCCGCGCCCGCCAGACCCTCGAGAGCGGCAAGGGC
>DASYBA010000445.1:0-11279 GCA_036501005.1 Candidatus Xenobia bacterium
GAGGAAAATCCGGGCTCTGGCCGCCCTCTACCTGGCGCAGTGCTGGCGGAACCAGATCTTCGTCCTGCCGGCGCTGGTGGGTCTGTTTCTGGCGGTTCTGCCCCATCTCATCACCGCCTTCAACATCAGCGCCTTCGACCGAGTCGCCCGGGACGTCTGCATGACCTTGATGAACGTCCTCATGATCGGCCTGGCCCTGGTGCTAGGCGGCACCGCCGTGCCGACCGAGATCGACAAGCGCAGCCTGTATCCGATCCTCTCCCGACCGCTCAGTCGCTTTCAGTTCCTGGCGGGCAAGATGGTGGGCATTGCAGTGGCTCTGGGGGCCAGCCTGCTCTTCTGTGGCCTGTGTACCTTCCTGGGGGTCACGACCTTGACCGGGCATGCCCAGTGGCCCATCTTCATGGGCACCGCGTGCTACTGGCTGGAAGGCTGTGTCCTCGCCGCTTCGTGTCTCTTGATTTCCACCGTGGCGACCGCGCCCCTGGCCATCTCGGGCGGGCTGCTCGTCTACTTCCTGGGCGGCCTGTCACAGGCCTATGTCCAGGTGTTTCTGGCCAACACCAACCGCTTCTACTTCCAATACTGGCTAGTGGTAGCTTTCAAGGCGATCGTCCCACATTTCGACGTCTTCCACGTCAAGGACGCCATTGTCCACGGCGAGGAGATTGATGGCCAGTACCTCGCGTCCCTGACCCTTTATGGCGTCATGTGGATCCTCCTGCAACTGTCGGCGGCGGACTGGGTGTTCGCCCGGCGGGACGTCTGATGCTCAGGCTCTTGCCTCTCCTCCTGTTCATCGCTTTGATGGGCTCCGCCCATGCGGCGCCCGCCGAACGACCATCCGACGATAGGACTCTGCAGGTTTACTACCACCTCACCTACTTTGAGGCCGTCTGGCGATCGGAAGACGAACCGGGCATTCTGTTTCGAGAAAGCCTGGTGTTGGGCGGCGTGACTGTGGGCTTGCGCCTGTTGCGGCGGGTGATACGGCGCGGAGTGCTGGCATGAAGCGGGGCTGGATCCTGTTTGTGGCACTGGTGTGCGTGCTGATGGACCTCACCTTGCCGGCCTGGCACGAGGCGGTATTCGAAGTGCGAGGCGGGATCCGATCGCAGTCCGACATCATGCTCGATGCCTTGGGCGAACTCCGTACCTTCCTGGCCAAGTCGGTATGGCTGGAGTCCGACGTCTACCACCACGCCATGGAAGCGCACGGCTATGACGATGAATCCGCCACCTTGCCGCTGCTTAAAACCGTCGTCATGCTCGATCCCACCTTCGAAGAGGCCTACGCTCTGGCCGGCTACAAGCTGGTGTGGAACCTCCACCGCTATGACGAGGGGATGGAGCTTCTCAATGAAGGCCTTCAGCGCAATCCACGAAGCTGGCCGATCCGTTGGGAGCGAGCCTTCTGTTTGTATCATCTGTCCCGCTGGCGGCAGGCGGCGGCAGCCGCTGATGCCGCCCTGGTGGTGGCGCAAGACGACATCGACCAGATGAACTGCATGCGGCTGAAATTCCATTCGCTGGAAACGCTGCGACAGTACGACGATGCGCTGGATGTGGGGCGGAAAATGTTGTTAGTGCGGCCGGGCGATCAGATCACGTTGCTCGAAATGGCGAAGGTCGAGGCGCTCAAGAAGACCCACGCCACGCCCCCCAAGCCGGGGGGCTGGGAGTAGCCGAGCACGCCACATAGGCGGGGAGTTGTTGCGGGATGGCAACCGTTTCTTGCCGGTTTTTAACATCCTGGTGTCGGACAGGAAACGATCCGTTCACGCGGATACGCGATAATGACTTATCATTTAGCGGAGGTAGCACACCATGCAGTCCCTGACCAGCGCCACCCAGAGCCAGACCCATGCCAAGACGGCGGCCCACACCCCGGCCTCCAGCACCCTGCCGGGCGAACGCGCCACCTTGGGCGAGCACGGCCCCGGCTGTCCCGACTGCGCCACCCCGGTCGCCCCCAAAAAGCACCCGGCAGGATGTGCTTGCTGTACCCCCGCCAAGCCCAAGGCCGACAAGCACCCGGCCGGATGCGCCTGCTGCACACCTGCCCAACCGAAGGCCGACAAGCATCCGGCCGGCTGCCCCTGCTGTACGCCGGCGGCTCCTGCTAGCAGCACCGGCCACCCGGCCGGGTGCGGTTGCTGCTCGGGCAACATCCGATAGCTCTTGACAGGGATAATGATAATCTAATATCATAAACAAGTCAGAGATATAAGAACCTCTGGCTGGTTTGTCGCGGGAGGGGCGTGCTCAAGAGCGACGCGCCTCTCCCTCGGCGCCTTGGGGGTAGCCAAATATCGAGCACTGCCTTGACAGTTGATGATAATGCATTGTCATCAACCGAAACTGCGGGCAGGAGGATTCATGCCGAAGTTGGTGCGGACGAAATCCTATTTTGTCAGCCTGGGCATGCTGATGCTGGCAACCTGCCTGCGCTTCATGCCCTCTGGAAGGTTGGCGCTCGCGCCCGCGGAGGCGACCCCCGGCCCGGCCCCGGGGTGCGAGATGGTCAGCTTTGGGGTCCTGGGCAGCTATAAGTGGACCGATCCGGTCCTCAGCTCGAGGGGTGCGATTGTCACCAGTTGCATCCCCGATACAGTCCGTAGCCTGGACGGCAAGAAGGTCTCTATTTTGGGGTTCATGGTCCCACTCGGTCTCTCGCATGGCAAAATCAACAAGTTTGCCCTGTGTCGAAACCGCGGCTTTTGTTGCTACGGGGTTGTCCCCACCATCAACGAGATCATTCTGTGCGACGTCCCGCCGAGCGAGCATTGCAACCTCATCATGGACACGCCCATGCGCATCAGCGGCAAACTGGACGTGGGTGAGCAGATGGCCAAGGGAAAGCTTCTGTACGTCTACCACATGAAGGTCAGCAGCGCCGACGAACCTTGAGTACGTTCAGCGGGGCATGATGTCGCTGGTGCTGTCGACCTGCATTCGATAGATACTCAGAAGCTCACCTTGCGTGAATTTCGCACTTACCTCCAAGGTACCGCAAACTCGCGTTGGCGTGTCTTTCTGGACCCTACAGTGCTGACCCGGACGGAGGTCACACAGGATCACTTCGTTGATGGTGGGCGTAACGCCGTAGCAGCAGTAGTTGCGATCTCGACACAGAGCGAACGAGGTGACCGTGCCGTCTTTTGAGAGCTGCAGCGGCACCACAAAGCCCTCCACCGCCACCTTTCGCCCGCTAAGCCGCTGCAGCGCCTGAGGAATCACGATCAGTCGTCCGTCCGGCCCCTTGAAGGTCTCGTCACACTTGAAACTGGACAGCGTATGGAAGCTCAGGGTAGGCAGAGCGTCGTCGCTGGTGGCTGCTTGCCCGATCGATGGGTTGATCATCAACAGGCTGGCCAGCAGCAAAGAACGCAGCAGGACGCTAAACAAAACCGATTCTTGCACGGGACGTGGACCCTCCTGGCAATGAATTTCTCTCAAGTGCTCCGACGTACCTACCCATTGCCATGCGGATAATTGAACCTCACAGCTCGAAATTGAGTGCCGCGTGCCAGGATCTCCTTCAACTCCGCATCAAACGTCGGGGTCGTCTTCAACAGCGGCAGTTCCCCGTCGAACTGGGACGTGTGTCCGACCGTTTCCCCCGTCAGCACGTTGGGCACCGCCTGCAGCACCAGGTCGGGAGCGTGCAGCGACGCAAAATGGATCACCAGGGTAGACTGCGCCACCGTGACCGGTTGCTCGGCTTCCCCGTCCAGGACATAGGCCGTCACATGCCCGCTGGCCGGATCGACGGTCATCTCGATGTGGGCAAACTCTTCTCCCAGTTCGATCAGCGTACCCCCATGGGGAGGTTTGTGCTCGTGGTGAAGAGGGGCGGTTGGCACGGATCCCCCCTGGGAATGCTGGCATCCAGCAGCCACGAGCAGGCCCACCATTGCCAGCAGCGGCCATCGCCTCATGACAGGGGCGTCAGGTTGGACGCAACTTCCGTTCGATACGCTCGGATGGCGGGGATCATCCCAGCCGCCGCACCCAGCGCGGTGACCGCCACTGGCACCACGATCAAGACGAAGTCGAAGTGCCAGGGATAGAGCACGACGCCGGTCTGGGCTCGGATTACCCAGGCCGAGCCGTACATGATGGCGAGATAGACCAGCAGGCCCAACAGGCTCCCCACCCCCGCAATAGCCGCGGCCTCCGTCACCACGCTGGAGAACACCGCCGCCTGACTCGCTCCCAGAGCCCGCTGGATAGCGAATTCTCGGCGACGTTCGTTGACAGTGTTGTAGATGCTCGCCAGGATGGATCCGGTCGCCACCAGCACCACCAGCATGGCGACGACAGTCAGAATCTTGCTCATCCAACCGATTTTGTCGAACAGATCGGCCATGACCCTGCTCACCGGCCACGCCAGGGTGGCGACCTTGCCCTGCCGATTGATGGTCTGGTCGAGGGTGAAACCGGCAATAGGGCTGGTGAGCTTGAGCATGACTGCGCTCACCTCCTTGTCCTCGTCCGGTATGGCCTGTCCGGCTTGAGGCGTATATTCCTTGCCGCTCCCCCGCAGGACATGTCCTTTCATGCGATAGACCCCTTCGATGGGAATCCAGATGACCCGGTCGGAGGGGCTGTTGGTGGGTTTCAATATACCGACCACGGTGAAATGCTCGTCGTGGCGCATGTTGGGATCGTAATCCAGGCCGTGGAAGGGGTTGAAAACGCTGCCCACCTGCAGCCCGGTCTTGGCCGCGACAAAGCTGCCGACGACGGCTTCGTGCACGGCTTCAGAGTTGAAGACGCGTCCGCCAGGCTGGACCTGGAAGCGCTCCCCCTCCCGATACTCGAACTGCGTGAAGATGTCATCCGTCGTGCCCACGATGCGATATCCCAGGTAGTTGTCGCCGATGGCGTAGGGGACGGCGAGCGCAACTCGAGGATCGTGCTGGAGCGCCACGTAGATGGACCACGGGATGTTACCGGGCGAGGTCTCCAGGTGAAACACGGTGTTCAACACCAGTTGGAGTTGACTCCCCCGTGCACCCACCACGGCATCGAAACCGGTCTCTCCTCCGGTAAAAGCGTCGTAGGCTTGCGCGTTGACGGCAATGACTGCCATCACCAGCCCGCTGGCCAGTGCGACGGACAGGACGGTCACGATGGTCGACAACGCATGTTGCATGAGGCTGCGGCGAATCATCAATGAGAGCCGCGTCAGTCGGTTCCACGATCTTGCGGCCATCAGGACGCTGCCACCGCCGCCAGGGTCCGGTTCAGGTCGGACAACTGGTAGATCTGTGAGAACTGGGACAGGACCTTCTGATCGTGACTGACCAGCAGCAGGCTCGCCTGATTTTCACGAGACAGTTCCTGAATCAGGGTGATGGCGTCCGCGGCTCGCTTGGGGTCCAGGTTTCCAGTGGGTTCGTCAGCCAGGACCAGCCTGGGCCGGTTGGCCAGCGCCCGGGCGGTGGCGACCCGCTGCTGCTGGCCGGTCGACAGTTGCGAGGGGCGATAGTTGAGGCGATGTTGCAGGCCCACCTCCGTCAAGAGGTGGGTGGCGAAATCGATATCCACGCGGCCGGCAAACGACATGGCCAGCAGCACGTTCTCGAGAACCGAATACCCTTGCAGCAAGTTGAAGGTTTGAAAGATATAGCCGATGCTGGTGGCTCGCAGGCGGTCCCGCCGCGATTCGGCGAGGCCGGTGATATCGACACCGTCCAGGGAGATGCGGCCAGTCGTAGGTTT
Organism: Candidatus Xenobia bacterium; assembly: GCA_036501005.1. GTDB lineage: Bacteria > Vulcanimicrobiota > Xenobia > RGZZ01 > DASYBA01 > DASYBA01. The sequence continues at coordinate 5,731 of DASYBA010000445.1, forward strand.
CAGAATGCCGGCCAGGAGGTTCAGGAAGGTCGTCTTGCCCGACCCGCTGGTGCCCTCCAATCCGGCCAGGCAGCGCGCCTCCAGGTCGAACGAAGGAATGTCGATAATGCAGTTCTCGTCGCCATCAGGCGACGGAAAATTCTTCTTGAGGTCCCGTACTTCGAGTAGCAAAACAACTCCTGCTGAGGTCCCGTGGTTGCCGCTTGACAGTGATGCTAATGAGATTATATTATCAATAAACTACGAAAGGCCTCCAATGAAACACCGTAATTTTGCCATGCTGCTGGTTGGCACCGCGTTCATGACGCTCAACGCGTTCCAATCCCAAGCCGCCGGCGACCCCCACGTCGTCCGAGCCACGCTCAAGAATGGTTTGCGTGTCGTGGTCGTCCGCGACGCGTTGGCGCCGGTCGTCAGCACCGTGATGAACTATCTGGTCGGAGCCGATGAGGAAGACATCACCGGCCTTGCGCATGCCAGCGAACACATGATGTTCCGCGGCAGCAAATCGGTCTCGGCGTCCGTATTCGCCAACGTGACGGCCCTTACCGGTGGCAGCTTCAACGCCGAGACCCAGAACGAGATTACCCAGTTCTTCTTCACCATGCCCTCGCAGGATCTCGACATCGCCCTGCGCCTGGAAGCGTCCCGAGCGCGCGACCTTCTCGATACGCAGGCGTTGTGGGACCAGGAGCGGCTCGCCATCACCCAGGAAGTGACCAGCGACAACAGCGACGCCGAGTACCGACTATACGTCAAGGTGCTCCACCACCTGCTGGCCGGCACGCCCTATGCCGACGAGGGTCTTGGAACCGTGGAAACCTTCGCCCGGCAGGTCAACGCGCCGCAACTCCAGCGTTTCTACCACACCTGGTACCACCCGAACAACGCCCTGCTGGTGGTGGCGGGCGACGTGGATCCGACCGCAGCCATTGCCAAGGTCGAGCGGTACTTCGGCACCATTCCCGCCCGACCGTTGCCCGCTCGCAAGGCGGCCCACCTGGGGCCGCTCAAGCCGGCAACCTTTCGGGACGAGAGCGACAAATCATATGCCATGGCCATGACCGGCTATCGCTATCCGGGCTACCAGGACCCCTTGTATGCCGCATCCCAGGTCCTGGTCGACGTATTGAACAGCCAACGGGCGGATCTGTATGCCCTGGTGGCCAACGGGCAAGCTTTGTCCTGTAGTTTCGAGAGCCAGGGCTATCCCAGAGCCGGGCTGGCAGTGGCCTCCATCGCCGTTCCGGCCGGCGGCGACACGAAGGCTGCGGCCCAACTGCTGCAGGGCGTCATCCAGCATTATCGAGCGTCCGGCGTCCCGCCGGAGCTGGTAGAGGCCGCCAAACTTCGGGAAACGGCTGCGGCTGAGTACAAGGGCAACTCCATCGAGGGGCTGGCTTTCGACTGGGCCAACGCTCTGGCGGTCGAGCGGCGGAATTCGCCGGACGACGATATCGTCGCCATCCAGAAGGTGACGGCGGACGATGTGAACCGGGTGCTACGACAGTACCTCGTGCCAGAGACGGCTACCGTGGCCTTCTCGATCCCCAACAACAGCGGCGGAGTGTCCTCTTCGGGCGGTCGAGCTGGAGAGGACAACACCATCATCCCCACCGAGCACAAGCCGCTGCCCTCCTGGGCAGCCGCCATCTTGAAGCACCTCCACGTGCCGAGACAGACCACCCAGCCTGTTTCCATGACGCTGTCCAACGGCATTCACCTCATCGTGCAGCCAGAGAGTATCACGCACACCATTGTGCTGCGGGGCCACATCCAGCACAACCCCGACCTGCAGGAAGCCCCGGGCACCGAGGGCGTCGCCAGTATCACCGACAACCTGCTGCCCTTCGGCACCGCGACCTGGGACCGGCTCGGGTACCAGGCGGAGCTGGACAAGATCGCCGCCAACGTGGAGACGGGCACCGGTTTCAGCCTCAGCGTGCTGTCCAAGGACTTCGACCGGGGTGTTCAGCTCCTGGCCGACGACGAACTGCACCCGGCCTTCAACGACAAGGATTTCGCCATCATCAAGCAGCAGGCTGTCGACGAGGTGGTCGGCAACGAGCACGCACCGGAGCACCTGGCATCCGTGGCTAGGACCCGGGCACTCTATCCCCACCAGGACCCGAGCCAGCGTTTCGCTACCCCGGCCTCTGTTCGGGGGCTGACCCTGGGTGCCGTCAAAGCCTGGTATGCCCGGATCTACCGTCCCGACATGACCACCATCGTCATCATCGGCGACGTGACGCCGGAAGTGGCTCGAACCACCGTCGAGAAATGGTTCGGCGAGTGGCGCGCCAGCGGGCCCAAGCCGGACACCGATCTGCCGGCCGTTCCAGACAATCCCCCGGCCACGGTCGTCATCCCCGCGCAGGGTCGCATCCAGGATCAGGTCGAGCTGGTGGAGACCTTGGGGCTGACCCGCAAAGATCCCGATTTCGCCCCGCTGATGGTGGCCGATACGGTCCTCTCCGGCGGCTTCTACGCTTCCCTCCTCTTTCACGACCTGCGCGAGATTCACGGCTACGTCTATAGCGTGAGCTCCCGGGTCGCCCTCGCTAAGATTCGGTCCACTTTCAGTATCGACTACGGTGCCATGCCGGACAAGGTGAACCTGGCTTGCTCGGCCGCTCTGCGGGAGCTGCAGGCACTGCAACAGACGCCCTTGCCGGTGGAGCGGGTGCTGAAAGCCAAGGCCTTGCTGATGGGCGGAATCCCAACGGAGGAGCAGAGCTACGATGGCCTCGCCGGACGCCTGTTGTACTATGCCATCAACGACCTGTCACTCAACCAGGGTCGGCTGGATGCACAGGCTGAACTGGCCGTGACCCCCGAGCAACTGCGAAACGCTGTCAAGAAGTGGATTCGACCCGATGGCTTTGTCCGTATCATCCAGGGTCCGGCGCCTCGCTAGACATCGAATTCCTGGCTCGGGCAAACGCCCCATCTTGACAGGAGTGCTAATAATCAACGGTTTGGAGGTGTTCCGGATGCAAAAGAGATTGGCTTCAGCGTGGGTTGGACTGGCACTGATCCTGGCGATGCAAGGGAGGGCCATGCCGGTACTGCCCGCGATGGAACCCTCATCGCCGCCCCCCTCGTCGGGCAGGTTTGATGCCGCCAACCTCGACCGTGCCGTCAAGCCCGGGGTGGACTTCTACCAGTTTGCCGTCGGCGGCTGGCGGGCCCACCACACCATTCCAGCCGAGCTGCCGGAATGGGGCAGCTTCACCGCACTGGACGAGTCCAACCGGGAAAAGCTGCACGGCCTCCTGGAGGCAGCCGCCCGCGATCGGTCGGCCCCGGCCGGGAGCAATACCCGCAAGCTGGGTGACTTCTACGCGTCGGCCATGGATGAGACCGCCATCAACCAGGCCGGCCTGACGCCCTTGCAGGCAGACCTGGCCGCCATTGACGCCATCCAGTCGGTGGGCGACGTCGAGAAGATGGTGGCCCGACTGCACCGCTATGAGATACCGGTCTATTTTGGCTTCGGTTCGGATCAAGACGCCAAAAACTCCGCCATGATGCTAGCCGAGATCAACCAGGACGGCCTGGGCCTGCCGGACCGGGACTATTATTTGAAGACTGACGCGCATACGCAAACGGTTCAGACTGCCTATCTCAAACACATGGCTCGCATGTTCGCGCTGACCGGCGATGCGCCGGATGTCGCCGCGGCGCATGCCAACACGGTCTACACCTATGAAAAGCAACTGGCCCAGGCATCTCGCACCAAAGTGGCCCTGCGCGATCCCGTGACCAACTACAACAAGAAGAATCTGGCCGGGTTGACGGCCCTGGCTCCCAGCTTCCCATGGCCGGCCTATTTTCAGGACGTCGGCTGCCCCAGTGACGGTCCCATCAACGTCGGGCAACCCGAATATCTGCGGGCGCTGGACAAGATCTGGTCGACGGCCCCGCTGGCCGATACCCGGCTGTATCTGAAGTGGCATCTGATCCACAGCACAGCGCCTTGCTTGTCGAGTGCGTTCGTCGATGAGGACTTCGATTTCTCAGGAAAAGTGCTGAAGGGCGTCACCGCCAACATGGCGCGCTGGAAACGAGTGGTTCGCACCATCGACGCCAACATGGGAGAAGCGCTTGGCCAGGCCTACGTGGCGAAGTACTTTCCGCCGTCCGCCAAAGCCCACGCGGTCCGTATGCTCCACCACATCAAGGCCGCCCTGCGGGCCGATTTGCAGACCCTGGCGTGGCTCAGCCGCCCGACGCGCCAGAAGGCCGTGGAGAAGATCGATGCCTTCCAGGAGAAGATCGGCTATCCCGACAAGTGGCGGGACTATTCGGGCCTCTCTATCGAAAAAGTCCCCTACGTGCAGAACGTCCTGCAAGCCCGGCAGTTCAACTTTGCGTTCGACATCCACAAGATCAACAAGCCGGTCGACCGTACCGAATGGGACATGTCGCCGCCCACCGTGAACGCTTATTACAATCCCGCCATGAACGAGATCGTGTTCCCGGCCGGCATCTTGCAGCCGCCGTTCTTCGATCCGAACCGAGATGATGCATACAACTACGGCGGCATCGGGGCGGTGATGGGGCACGAGATGACCCATGGGTTCGACGATCAGGGTTCCCTCTACGATCGCAAGGGCAACCTCCAGAACTGGTGGACCAAGGAGGACCGGGCCCGTTTCGAGCATCGGACGCTCTTGATCCGCAAACAGTACTCTGGCTATGAGGCCCAGCCCGGCGTGTTCGAGAACGGTCCGCTGGAGTCGGGGGAGTGCATCGCCGATCTGGGCGGCTGCACCCTGGCCTTCCGCGCCTACGAGAAGTCGCTGGAGGGCAAGCCATACACCCGGTACGCCAACGGATTCACCCCCGAACAGCGCTTCTTCCTGGGCTTTGCGCAAATATGGGAATGCAATGAGCGCCCAGAATACGAACGCCTGCTCGTCGCCACCGATCCCCATCCTCTCGCTCGCTTCCGGGTCAACGGCACCGTCTCCAACATGCCCGCTTTCGCCACGGCCTGGCACCTCAAGCCGGGCGACCCGATGGTCCTCCCCCCCGACAAGCGCACCGAAATCTGGTGACCGCTCCCGGCGCCGCCCCTCAGATGTAGCGGGCGACGAAGAAGATGAACATGACGCCCACCAAGGTCATGCCCAGGGCTGCCATGGAGGGCCGCTCTCGATGGGCCTCGGGGAGGATCTCGGAGGCGCTGATGTAGAGGAGAAACCCGGTCAGAAACGCCAGGTAGCCCAGCAGCACGGCTTTACCCGGATGAAAGGCGAGAGAGCTCAAGGCACCCAGCACGGGCGCCGCCGCGTCCAGCAGCAGCAACCGCCAGGCGATACTTCTGCCGTTCTGGTGCATCAGGCTGAGGTTGACGGTATTCAAGCCGTCGGCGAAGTCGTGCGTGACCACCGCCAGAGCCACCAGGATGCCAACCGCCTGCGACATCTGGAAGGCGAGCCCAATGCCCATGCCATCGAAAAAAGAGTGCACGGCCAGCGTCACGGCAGCCGCCTGGCCAACCAGGGGGTGGTGCGTGCTGCTGCTGCTGCAGGAGTGCTTCA
>DASYBA010000446.1:0-2528 GCA_036501005.1 Candidatus Xenobia bacterium
CGGTGCCCATTCCGGGTTCCGAGTTCGTGCTGCCCGCCGACATCGTGATGACCTCCCTCGGGCGGGGAGGCGACCTCGAGTGGATGCCCGCCGACATCAAGCGCAACCGGTCGGGTCTGTGCGAGGTCAACGGGGAAACCAACGAGACGACCATGCCGGGCGTGTACGCGGTGGGCGACAGCATGATGGTATCGACCATCATCCAGGCCATCGCCCACGGCAAGCGGGCCGCGACCGCCATCATCAAGAAGGCCGGCCAGCAACGGGCGGTCAAGGACCTGTGGGATACCCATGGGAACACCCCCGCCATCTTGCACGAGCACCCCAAGGGGTGGGGCAAGGTCGGGGCCGACAACAGCATCAATACCGACCGTCGCAAGCCGGTGGTGAAGCCGCAGCCCACCCCGGGCCGCGACCCGAATGCCGAGCGCCCCTGTATCGACTCCGACAAGGTCTTCGGGGGTGAAAAGTGGCGCCACGACACCACCTTCAAGAACCATCCGTTCAAGACGCCCATGGCGATGCAGACCTGCGAGGAGCGCATCACGAACTGGGACGAGTGCGAACAAGGGTTCACCCTGGACGAGGCCGTCACCGAGGGGCGCCGCTGTCTGTCGTGTGAATCCGAGATGTGTATCGGATGCGGTATCTGTGTCGACGCCTGCCCTGACGAGGTCATCTGGCTCAATGCCGCCCAGCCGCAGGATCAGGCCGACGTGTTCTGGTCGAACGTGTACTCCATCGATCTGAGCCGCTGCTGCTACTGCGGCCTGTGCACCGAAGCCTGTCCCACCAAGTCGCTGGTCATGACGCCGGACTATGAGTTCTCCTACTTCAACAAGGCGGAGAACACCATCGACAAGGACTGGATGCGGATCGGCTTCAAGTAGGTCCCCCTCCACCGTCGGAGATCTGGCGATCGCCCCCCCGTTCCTGGGCGGCCTGCAACGCGCGCTGGGCGGCCTGCAGCATGGCCATCATGTCGAGGTACGCTCGCGACTCGGCCAGGCCGATGCTGACCGTGATGTCCGCTCGGATGCGCACCTGGTCAAGGATGCGGTCGGCGCAGATGGCAGCGGCGTCTCGCCCGGTCTCGGGGCAGATGAGGAGAAACTCTTCCGTGCCCCAGCGGCCCAGAACGTCGCTGGTCCGGACGATGTCTTGCAGGGTCTGGGAGAGCCCTCGCACCGCCGCGTCGCCCTGCTCGTGCCCGCCCCGCTTGTTGACGCTCTGGAAGCCGTCGATGTCGACCAGGAGGCAGCTCAGGGGTGCGCCGCTGCGGCCGTGCATGGCCCACAACTGGCGTAGGCTGCGCAGCACGCCGCCCCGGTTGGGCAGGCCCGTCATCTCGTCGGTCGACGACACGTTGCGCAACTGGTGCTGGAGACGGGCCCGGGCCAGGCCGGCTCGCACCCGCCCACACACGTCCACGGCTTCGAAAGGCCGCAGGAGACAGTCGGCCGCCCCGGCGACCAGGCTGGAGACGACCACGTCAGTATCGGTTTTGTTGGCCAGCACCAGGCCGACGGCCACCAGGGTCCGAAAGATTTCGGGGCCGGGCAGGTCGGGGAGCTGCGGATCGACGAGCAGCACGTCATAGGCGACCTGTTCCAGGCGTTTGAGCCCCGCCTGGCCGTTTTCCGCCACGTCGACGCTGACCCCCAGGGGAATGAGGAGTTGCGCCAGCTCATGCCGCTCCGGCGTGTTGTCGGCGACGATCAGGACACGGCCTTGCACCGTACCGGCCAGCGGCTCCATGCCCCTCACCTCCTCGAATTGCTTGCACCATTCTACCAGACAGTCTGCACGGGGTTCAAGCCAACATTAAAAAGTCTCTGGGCCTCATCCTGCTGGTACAGGCCCGTCCCCGTCAGCGTGGATTGGACAAGGCGAACCATAACTTCGTCAGGCTTTGTGGGCCAACGCCCACAACGTGTTGCCGTGCGCGGGGGGCCGACAGCGATCAATGAACGTCAGCACGTCGATGAGAGGCAGGATGAGCAGGCGCAGGGGCAGTCGCTTCTCGGCCCAAAGATGCAAGCGGTGGGCCCACGCGATCGGCAGTCCCTGGGTCGCCTGGACGGTGTCGACCCGATAGCCGGCTCGGGTGAGGACGTCGGACAGCTCATCCGGTGTATAGCCGGCTCGGACGTGACCCGGATTGACTTTCCAGGCCGCCTCGTCTGGTACGGTGCGGAGCACCCTGTCGGTATCCAGATAGTGACGATTGGGGACGTGCACGAGCAAACGACCGGAGGGTTTCAGGACTTTCCGCATGTGGACCAACAGGCCGACGTCGTCCGGCACGTGCTCGAGCACGTCGAGGCAGTAGACCAGGTCGAACTGCTCGGTCCACGGCTGGTCTTCCAGCCGGCCCCCCACGAAGTGCAGGTTCCGACGGCTGCGCTGTGCCGCGAGGTGTTGGCAGGCGGTGGCTTCGATGGCATTGAGCTCGAGACCGGTCACGTTCACGGAGTATCGATCGGCGAGATAGAAGCTGAACAATCCATCGCCGCTGCCGACTTCGA
>DASYBA010000447.1:0-7166 GCA_036501005.1 Candidatus Xenobia bacterium
ACCGGGCCGCCGACGAAGACCTGGCCCTCATCGAGCGCTTCAAGCAAGGGGATCAGGCGGCTTTCGACAGCCTCATGCGAAAGTATCAGGCGACCGTCCACAACCTCATCTTTCGCTTCACCGGCGACGCTTCTGCGGTCGACGACCTGGCCCAGGAGGTGTTTTTGCGCCTGTACCGATCGGTCCATCGTTTCGAGGCGCAGTCCAAGTTCTTCACCTACCTGTATCGCGTCACGCTCAACGTGTGCCTCAAGGAGCGGGACCGCAGCAAGAAGCGACGGGCTGTCAGCCTGGACGCCCCGCGGGATGATCAGGACGACAAGCCGGCCCGGGAAATTCCCGATCCCGCGGGCTCGGCCGAAGACGCCTTCTCCCAGCGCGAGACGGCTCGCATCATCAAGGCAGCCGTCATGTCCCTCCCGGAAGAACAACGGGTGGCGGTGGTGCTGCACAAATACGAGAACATGGCCTACGAGGAAATCGCCGCCACGCTTCAGCTCAGCCTGCCCGCGGTCAAGTCGCGCCTGCACCGCGCCAAGCTGGCCCTCAAGGAACTTTTGCAAGCGCACATCAAAACCTGATGGCGTGGGGTTTAATCGTACATGGATCACAACATGACGTGTAACGAAGTCATCCCTCAGTTGCCGGCGTGGATGGATGGCGATCTGCCCGCCCCGGCGGCGACTGCCTTGCAGCACCACCTGGAGGGGTGCGCGGCGTGTGCGGCCGAGAAGCGTGCCGTGGAACAGGCCTGGGCCATGCTGGATGACGCCCCGGTGGTGCAGGTCGCGGGTGACTTCCGCGAGCGGTTCTGGGAGCGGGCCCGGGGGGCGCAGCCGGAAGCGACCCCGGCGGCGGTGGCCTGCGCGCAGGTGCGGGAGTGGCTCCCAGCCTTCGACGAAGGCGATCTCCTGGCGGGCCAGTTGGCATCAGTCGAGGTCCATCTCGACGGCTGTTCGGCCTGCGTGGCTGAGCACAGCGCTTTGCAGCAGGCCTGGACCATGCTGGATGCGTGGCAACCCACCGTGGAGGTGCGTTCGGACTTCAACCATCGCTTCTGGCAGCGGGTCGAGGCCGAGCCGGTCAGCGCGTGGCAGAAGTTGGTGCGGGACCTGGGGCGGATCCTTACCGTCCCCACCCGAGCCGTGGCGGGACTGGCGGTCGTGTTGGTGTTGATGGTCGGCGGCGTGCAGAAGTTCAATACCCCTCCGCCTCCGGTCGCCGACGTGGTGGCGACGATCGGGGTCCCCACCCCCGAGGACGACGCTGCCTACAACGTCATGGGCGACGTGGCCGACGCCCTGCCGGACCTCGACCAGGCCGCACCCCTACCCAAGAAGGCCGCGCCGGACGACGAGAGTATCGACCGGGTGTTGCAGGAAATGCCGCTGGACGAGGGAGGACCGAAGAGCTGATGAGGCGATGGCTGGTCTGGCTGGCCCTGCTGACTTCCGTGGCCTGGGCACAGGCCCCCCTTCCGCCCGTGCAACCGCCTGGCCGGGCCGGCGCGGGCGGTGGGGCCGTCCGGGCCCAGGTGCAGCAGATCCGACAGCGCTACCAGGCCCAGCGAGAGCAACTGCGGGCCCACATCAAGCAGCAGCGCGACGAGCTGGGGGAGATGATTCGCAACCACGCGCCCCAATCGCAGACCGAGCCTCGCTTGCAGGCCATCATCGCCAGCGAGGGGCAGTTGGAGACCATGCTGCTGCAGGAGTACTACGAGCTGTCCGCGGTCCTGCCGCCCGTGGCTCGCGAAAAGTATACCCAGCGAGTGGCCGACCAGGTCATGCGACTCCACCGCCCGGGACCGTCCGGCTCACCCAGTGGGGTCAGCTCCGCGTCGGGCTCACCGGCACCTTAGCAGCCCCTAGATTCTGCCACTTGTCGATGGCTTTGTCCCAGCCGGTGGTCTGCGGCATGCCCAGCGAGCGGTAGTCGTCGGAGGGCTGCGCATCCAGGCCGAGATAGACCGATACGCCGTGGGCGTTGGGGTAGTTCTCCTGCGAGTGCTGTTCGGCAAAGATGCAGTTCGATATGGCCGTCTTCAACGTCTGCGCGGCCTGCTTCAGCTTGTCGTCGGTGACGTCCTTGCTCTGGCTGATCCGGTCGGCAAAGTCGTACAGGTCGCTGGTATCGTCGAACCGCTGCGACTGCCCCGCCAGGTCGCGCAGGGTATTGGGGGACGTGGCCGTGGCCTTGACAGCGTCGGCCAGGCCTTTGAGCGCCTCCGTCATGGCCGGGACCTGATCCATGTCGAACGCCGACATCGTCGGCAGGTCGCCCTGCACGGCCGTAGCGTCCTTGACGATGTTGGCGGCCAGTTCCCGCGACGTCGTATCGGATTTCATTAGCAGGGCCTGGTTGATGGAGCGCAGCGCCTGGGGCGAGAGAATGCGGGTGTAGGGCCAGCCGGCCGACCCTTCGGTCTCTTCGGAGGCCACCATGCAGCCGGCGTTGTTCTTCAGTTGTTCGGCCACTTCGGCATTGGCCATCAGACAGGCATCAAATCCGAGGATGTCCAGTTTGTGCCCCGTCGCGTCCTGCGCCATCTGCAGGCCTTTCTGCAGCTTGGGCAGGCTCATCCAGTCGTTGGCGCTGTCGTCTTCGACACACCCTTTCCAGCCGTCGCCGTGATCGGAGATGATGAGCATGTAGTGCTGGGCGGGGTATTTCTTCATGCCCCACTGGATGAAATCCGACAAGGTGGCGGGATCTGACATGTCGACCTGTTTTCCCATGTCTTGCACCACGGGAGAATCCAGGGTCTGGCTGTCGCTCTTCTTGATGGCGTAGCGGGCGCAGCCGGCATCGGTGCCCTGATCGAACTGGGCGACCACGTTGAGGTTGGGTGAGGAACCGACCTTCTGGGCGTCGATGAGGTTCTGTCGCAAATCGGCTTGCAGGTTGTTGTCGCCTGCCGAGTAGACCAGGATGGTCCACTTGGCTGGAGGGGCCGGATCCCCGCCGAGTTGCACCTGGTCCTGCGGGCCGGGCCCCGCCGCGGGCTTCTGGGTCACGGGTCGGGGAGGGGCGGATCGGAGTGCTTGAATCATCGGGACGACATCTACCTCCTGCGAACGGTAGTATAGCGTCCCAGCGGGGGGCAAGTTATTGCCGGGATGTTAGCGGTGTTACAAATCCGTGAACGAGGTGCCAGGAAGCACGTTCTCGCCGTCAAAAATCACCGTATGGGGGGCTGCTGACATGTCTGAGTCGAAGGGGTTGAAGCACATCCTGGCGGGCTTCAAGTCCCTCTTCAAACCACCGCCGCCGCCCCCCGTGCCGTCGCCCGCCACGGCTGCGCCCGAGCAGAAGCGACGCGGCACTCGCATGCGATGCGCCTATCAGGTGGAGTGCCAGGCGGGCAAGAGATCCTTCAAAGCCGTGGTAGCCGACCTCAGTGTCACTGGCCTGCGCCTGGAAGTGCCCCACCCGCTCCCCGTCCATTCCGACATCACCGTTCGATATGAAAACAGCGAGCCGCTCCATCTGCGCGTCATGTGGTGCGCTCGCAAAAAGAATCGCATCGAAGTCGGCCTCGCCTACCTCGATCCCGACGACGTGGTGGCCCGTTCCTGGGTCCGCGTCACCTTGCGCCACCTCGGCCTGGAGGCGCCGGACGACCGCCGCCGGCACGTCCGCGTGCAGGCCCAGGTGACGGCCCACGCCTTTCCCGACGATGGGGCCAGCGCCATCTCCGGGACCGTCATCAACCTCAGCGCAGACGGTTGCCTCTTCGAGTGTGGCGCGGCCTTCAGACTGCAGACCCGGGTGCGCATCCAGATTGGCCCCCTGGCCGACCTGCCGGAGCTGGCCGTCGAAGGTCGCCTGGTCCGCATGCATCAGGTTCCCAACCAGAAGCTGTGGCAGTTGGGCATCCAGTTCGGCAGCATGCGCATCAAGACTGAAAAGCTGCTGGGCCGCTACCTGGCCGCGCTGCTCAGCAGCGAGCTGGCAACGCCCCCCTGAAATATTTCCGGAGTCGGGTTTGAGAGAGTCTGTGGCGGGGTACCAGGGCTGAGTGGGGGCGCGCATCTCTTTTGGACAACATGGAGGTATCCGGTGGTAGATTCCGGTGGCGTGGGTTTTGCGGACCTGAGAGACGTCTTGGAGGGGGTGGTGCGCGGCGACGCGCGGCTCACTGAAACGCTGGTCGATACGTGGTTGGGGCAGGCCGAACTGCGACAATTGAACGACCGGCTGCAGGGTCGCGGGGTGCTGCCTTGCCACCTGTACCTGGTCGACGTCATCCTCCAGGATGGGCGTTTTCCCGGCCTTCTCGACCGGTTTCTGGAACGGCTCCGCAACCGGGTCTATCACGCCCGCGCCCGACGCAGAAAGACCCTCCGGGCGACTACCACCGTAGCTTGAGCTGAGCCGCTCGCACGGCCTCCGCGACCTCGTCCATGGTCTGATAGCGTTCCGCCGGCTGCTTGGCCAGCAGCCGGGCCACCATGTCGGCCAGCTCGGCGGGCAGCGCCGGATCGATATCAGTAATGCGGCGTGGCGGGGTGAACATGTGATGGCCGATGAGCTCCATCAGGTCTCCGTCGAACGGCGTTTCTCCCGTCAGCATTTCGAACAGGATGATGCCCATGGAATAGACGTCGGCTCGGGTATCGGTATGTTTCGAATCCAGGTGCTCGGGTGACATGTACCGCGGCGTGCCCATGGTCGTGGCGCTGCGCGTGGCCCCCGGCCGGTACATGTGTTTGGCAATGCCGAAGTCGGCCACCTTGGCGAGGCCCTCACCGGAGATCATGATGTTCTCCGGCTTGAGGTCTCGATGCACGTAGCCTCGGCTGTGCGCGAAGGACAGGCCCTCGCAGACCTGGAGGAAGATATCGAGAGCTGGACCCGGGGCCAGACGGGGGTTGAGAAGGGCTCGCAGTGTGGTTCCGTCGACGTATTCGAGCACCATGTAGGGGGCCAGATTGAATTCTCCGGCCCCCAGCACCATGACGACATTTTTGTGAATCAACTGCACCATGGTCTCCCGAGTAAAGCGGAGCATCACGTCCGACGCTTCGGCATCCAGGTACTCTCTCTTCAAGAGCTTGAGGGCGACGATCTCTCCCGTCTCTTGGTGGCGGCCCCGATAGACTCGGGCAAAAGCGCCTTCTCCCAGCCGCTTTTCCAGGAACCAGCCGTCGATGGTCCTGTTTTCCAAGGTCATCTCGGGGGCCATCTGGCCCTGTTCCCGGCCAAGCTGGATGCCGCGTTGGCGGGCGCGGCGAGTCGCCCCGTACACGACGGCCAGCCCCACCAGGGCCAGGGGAAAGGCGATTGCCGGATCGTATCGAAACGGTTCCACCAGGTAGCGCAGCCGATTTAACGGAATGAGCCGGACCTCTGGTACGATCTTGCCATCTTCCGCCTCTGCCTCCCTCGGCTGATAGCCCGCCAGGTTGACCACCAGGTACTCGTTGCCGCCGTGATTGCCCTGGAAGGCGTGATGGGTTCCGTCGGCCAGGCCAAGCACCAGGGCTTGTTGGTGTCGGCTGTTCCAATCGGCCTGATCGTACACCAGGGCGCCGGGCGGGTAGGACTTCACGGCCCAGCCGCTGGTGAGGCGGTCTCCCATGGGGTAGTGGACGCACCCTGCCATCAGCAGGCTGCCGAGCACCAGACCATGGAACCTAGAGACCCGGCTGGATATCACGCCAGTAGACCACGGTCAGCCCGTCCTGCGTTGAGGCGGGCGCCACCGACTGTCCGATAGAAGCTTGCCGCGCCATGGTGGGCGAATACGATACATGTTCGCCGTGCATGAAAATCACGCCCATGTTGCCCGCCGTCCTCCCCCCGCAGCATTGCACGGTCGCCCATGGATCCTCGGCAAAGAGCATGCCCTTGACTCGAACGTGGGTGTAGTAGAAGGTCAGGGTCCCTCCCAGAGTGGCAAAGAGGCCATCCATTTCCCACCGCTCGCAGGCCTTGCAGTGACAGCTCGTGCACGTGCCTCGACATGGATCGCCGATGACCAGGTTCCCCACGCTAAAAACCGATACGTTCGATGCACACGCCGCCCCGAAGCCGCACTGGCCGTTGCACCCGTGGAAATGGTGTCGCACGCGGACTTCCGAATACTCGTTGAGATTGGGGGCCTTGCAGCCGTTGAGGGGCAAGGGCAAGATCAGAAGGGTGGCGTTGACAAAATTCGATGCACTTCCCACAATGCCGCCGGGAATGTTGAGGAAGGCATTTTGGACGGTCAACGTATATTCTCCCGTGAATTCGATGGGACGGTCGTGCCGACCGAGCAACAAGATGGGCTCGTTGCGCCCCGTGGGACTGGGGGCTACCAGCAAGGTGTCGCCATTGATCTGGATGGGATGATGGCAAGACCCGCTGATTCGGCAGGGAGGCAGGACGAGGCCGCCATTCGAGTATACCCGCACGCAAATCGGGGAACCCGTTCCGCAAGGCGTGCACATGCAGACTGTGTTCCACGGCACGGTACTGGGGGCGGTTGACGGATAGGTCGATGGATCGGTGTAGACGGCGACTGTGGGACTCAGCATGGCCCGCAGATCGGGAATGCTCTCGCCCGAGGAAGGCGAGGCGGAGGGGCACACGTGGACAATATGCCGGGTCTCCGGCGGCGTGCAGGCATGCTGGAACATGTTGCAGGGGCAAGGACAGCAGACGGTGTGGAAGTCGGTCTTGCCGGCCGTGACGATCTTGCCCGTCACCACCGACCCTCGGGGCATGAAGACCGCATAAGGAGGACACACGCCGGGCCCCGGCGTCCCGCCACCGACGTAGCCGCCCCGCCACGGCATGCCGCTCGGCATGGGGCGCACCAGGACGCTGCCGGTTTCGCACGTGGTCTCGCCATCGATGAGGTTGGCCGCACCTGGCCACGTGACCCAGCCGCACCCGACACAGCTACAGTAGGTGACGATGGCCTGGCTGGCGGTCAACGCGTAGGGGTAGGTGGGCGCCTGCAAAAGGACCTCCAGAACACGGATCTGCGCCTGGCTGCCCTCCCCCGCGACGCCCGCGACAAAGATGAGGGCAGACCCGGCCGGGACCGCATGAGGCACCTGTCGGCTGGGATCCGGAGGCCCATTCATGGGGTGGCTGCCAGTCAGGTTGTTGACGGACCAGGGTAGCCCGGCGGGGTAGCCGGAAGGAGCGCCGTTGGGGTTGAACGAGACGTA
>DASYBA010000448.1:0-9843 GCA_036501005.1 Candidatus Xenobia bacterium
ACCATGAATATGCTCGTGCAGTTCGGAGTTGGCCTCATCTTCCACGCCATTCAGGACCACCAGGCCCAGGCTCAGGCGCAGCAGTTGTCGCAGCAGAATACTGAGTGGGCGGAAGGCCTGCGCAAGCAGATGGGCCAGGCCACCGACATGGCCGACGCCAATGGGATGGATCCATTTGCCAACGCCGATGCGTTTGCCAACCCCGACATGGAGGGCACGGCCGCCTTCAACCAGCCCGGGGTGGGCATGCAGCAGGCGCCCGAGTTCCCCCAGCAGGCCGCCGACAACCTGCAGGACATGCAAATGCAGCACGCGCAGCAGCTCCAGACCCTGTCGGACCAGTTCTTGCAGACGTCGACAGCGTTGAAGTCCAACTTTCTCAACGACAACCACCTGGCGACCACGACCCCGACGGCCACCGCGCAGGAGCCCAACCCGGAGCCTCAGGTCGCCCTGGACGACAACCACCAGCCGGTGGTGCAGAAAGGGCCAGAGAACGCGGTCCAGCAGCAGGCCCGGGAGACTTTTGAGGATCAGAGCCAGAACACGCTGTCGGCGCAGCACTCGGATCAGACCCAGCAGTTCGTGCAGGACCAGAAGCAGAACGTCCAGCAGTTCCTGGCCGACAACAAGCCCGACCTGTCCAACCCGGCCATCCAGCAGCAGCTTCACAACATGCTGGGGGGCATGCAGAAGAAGGCGTGGCAGCTCCAGACCGACCAGGAACGTGAAATGCTGAAGCACGACGCCTACACCCCCGAGATGCAGACCAACGTCGACAACTACGTCAACCAGAAGAGCACGTTGGTCCAGCAGCAGAACCAGGAACAGGAAGACTCACCCGACGCCCAGGTGCTCTACCAGCACCAGCAGGACCTGGGGGCGATGCTGCAGCAGAAGCGGGATCAACTGCAGGAAAGCCAACAGGAGTCGTCGTTCCTGACCGGCCCTCCCCGTTTCAACTCGGCGCCGGACGAGGGGCCGGCCGACGTGGCCAAGGTGCTCCCGCCCTACCTCTCCGATGCCTTGTACGGGATGGGCATCTACCAGGTTTAGTGACGCTATATCGCCTGGTGGCGCTGCTGCCCCTGGCCTTCGGGGCCTGGTGTCTGACGTCGCTCTGGCAGATGGTCCTGTTTCGCACCAAGACTCGGCGCGCCCCCGCGCGTATTGACCGCATGCTGGACAACCCCCTCGAGCTGTTCTCGGTCTCTTCACCGGAGGGAGAAGCCTATCGGCAGATGCTCGACGCCTGGGCCCAGCGCAATGCCCCCGGGGAGGTCCGTGGGCAGAGCCCGGCAGACCGCATCCAATACGCCTTGACACACGGCCCCGCCTGGCCCGTCGTGCAGTTCGAGGTGGACGGCGGGAAGGTGTGGCAGGTGCCTTTGAACCCCACCATGTTCGGCAAGTTGAAGGCCGGTGACTCGCTCAGGGTTTCCTACCTGCCCAACAACCCCAACATCATCTCGGTGGAAACGTCAGAGTATATCGGTTTCTTCACCCACGTCGCGCTGCTCGTCGCCATCTCCACCGTCTGTGGCACCCTAGGCACCATGCTGTGGAATAAGTAATCACTCTCGGCCTCGCATGCCCTGTTCTTCGATATTGAGGATCCAGCCGGCGATCTCGCCGGGCAGGATGGTCCACGGCTTGCCGTCGGCCCCGCTCCACCACGCCTGGTTGCGAATGTAGCGCGAGCTGGTCTCGCTCTCGGCTATGGAGCGGGCTTCCTCCATGATGAGACGCATGCGGTCCCGCCACTTCTCCATGTTGGTGAGGCGCAGATCGACCCACCCTTCGTGGATCCAGGTTTCGAGCCGCTCCGGGTTCTCCAGCGAGACTTCCTTCAAGCCGCCCTTGGCAGCGGGCGTCTTGACCCTGCGGCCTCGCAACAGTCGCTTCCCGTCCGATAGCAGAATGGGAATGCCGATACTGAGGATGGGGGTGCGAGCCTCTGGATGCTGCGTCACGTAAGCCTCCAGCCGCTCGACCATGTCCGACGGAGCCGCGTGGGCGACCGCTTCCATGTCGGTATAGCAGCACGACAGCAGCCAGCATTCGAACAGCAGCTTGGAGAGCCGGGGCGGGCCCAGCATTTCGAATGCCACGCTGGGGGCGGGATGCCGAGTTTTCAGGTCTCGCATGCGACGCAAGGCCGGCTCTCGCAGGAACCCCGCCCGGTAGCTGGGCCCCAGCGAGGCGTCGTTGAGCACGTTGATGACGTCAAAGCCGGTATTGCTCCCTTGGATCTCCAAGACGAGCGTCCGGGCGATCTCCTCCGGCGTGACGAACTCCATCTGACCGGAGGTGGTGATGGCGGTGAACTCTTCGAACGCGAAGTAGCCGTTTTCGCCCATGTCGACATAGACCGATTCGAGATCGCCGCCCACCCGTCTCTCCCAGGCCGGGTCGTCCAGCTTCAAAGTGTGGTCGAGAGGCATGGCCTGGTCGGGCAGACAGTCCTGCAGCGGAATGGGGCGGCCCTTTTCCAGCACTTTACCGGCCCCGATGTGCTTCCAGCCCACCGCGGCCGTCGGCTTGATTTCCTTGGTGATGGGGGCGCCCGGCGTCCGAGCCTGCAGGAAGAGCAGCATGGTCTGGGCGCCGGCCACCGCGGATTTCGACAAGAGCGTGCGAGACGGTCGCTCCTCTCCATGCGTGTAGGGAATGTTGAGGCCCATCCCGCCCGTGCCGGAGGTACCGACCTTGAGATACATGCGGGTGCCGACGTCCTGCATGGATCGATACAACACCTGGATGTGTCGAATCAATTGCGGCACGTACAGCCCGGCCAGCACCCGTTCGAGCACGTCCAGATCGGGCGGCCCATCGATGAGCGATCGGGCGGCCTGCCGGGCCGCGCTGTGCAGGTCTGTATAGGCAATGGCGGTGGCCGTGTTGATGCAATCGATCACGATGTCCGGCGTGTGCCGGTGCACGAGCTGATAGAGCCAGAATCGCCGCAGGACACGGGTGTCGGATTCGGAGGCCGGCTCCTCCAGCACGTCCTGGATCAGCGTCCGGCGATCCTCGGGCGATGCCAAGACCTCGGCCATGTTGCGGGTATGCAGCCCGTCGCGAAGCATGACGTTGCCCCATTCGCCGGCGAAGGCCACCTTGATGGCTTTGCCGCCCAGACGGTTGCGGCGGTCCAGCTCAGCTTGCAAACCCGCCACGGCCTCCTGCATGCGCTCCCGGTGCAGCGCGTGGACGATCAGCCGGCGGGGGCGTTCCTCCAGCAGCTCGCGACACACCGCCATGCCGACCATGCCAGCCCCACCCAGCACCAGGACGGTGGTGTTTTCGATATTCATGGACCGCCCTTGATTCTCGGCTGGTTGGGCGGTCTCTTCATGGCCTCGGCCCGCATGGCGTCCCACTTCGCCTTCTGCTCCGGGGTCAAGATCTTCTCCAGCTCGGCGAAGCCGGCCTTGCGGTCGTGATCCTTGCGGTGTCTGGCGATGATCTGGTCGATGTCTTTCATCTGGTCTTCGGT
This sequence comes from Candidatus Xenobia bacterium, assembly GCA_036501005.1. Classification (GTDB taxonomy): domain Bacteria; phylum Vulcanimicrobiota; class Xenobia; order RGZZ01; family DASYBA01; genus DASYBA01. The sequence goes on from DASYBA010000448.1 coordinate 3,500, forward strand.
CAGGTCCAGTTGCTTCTGCAGTTGAAGAACGCCGGGGGGGCGTCCATTCGCCACGGCCGGACCGCCGGAGGCCTCCGTTCCGGGCGGAGCATTGCCTGGGTTGGCAGGCTCACCGTCTTGCGGTGGGGCGGGAGCACCGCTCGCCACCATGGGGGGCGCAGACGACTCGCCGGTGCTAGCCGGCGGGGTGGTACCGGAACTGCAGCCCACCAGGACCAGAGCCCCGAACAAGACGCCAATCCATAAAGAACGCATGGGGAACCTCCTATTAGCCTTTCACCGCACCCGCGGTGAGGCCCGATATGATATAGCGTTGGAAGGCGAAGACCATGATCACCAGCGGCAGGGTGACCAGGGTGGCAGCGGCAAACACGGTGCCCCAGGGCATCTCGAACTGTCCCGGGTAGAGCGTGACCCCGACCGGAACGGTGCGGAGGTTGTCGCTGGTAATGAAGACGAGGGCAAAGATGAACTCGTTCCAGGCGCTGATGAACACCAGGATGGCGCAGGTGAAAATGCCCGGGCCGGCCAGGGGCATGACGATACGGGAGAACGCCGTCATGTAGCTGGCACCGTCGACGCGGGCCGATTCGAGCAGCTCGTTGGGCAGGTCCCGGAAGAAGCTGTGCAACGTCCAGATGGTCAGGGGCAGGCCAAAACACGTGTAGGGGACGACCAGCGCGGCATACGTGTTCAACAGATGCAGCGATTTGAGCACGAGAAAGAGCGGACTGACGACGGAGATGGGGGGAAACATGGAAACCGCCAGCACCCCCGACAAGATCCACTGTTTTCCGGGAAACTTCAACCTCGCAGTGGCGTAGGCGCAGAGCGATCCGACCAGGATGCAGAAGAGGGTGGTCAGGCTCGCCACCAGCAGGCTGTTGAGCAGGTAGCGTCCGAACGGGCGCTCATTGAACACGTTCTGGTAGGACTGCAGCCCAAAGCTGTGCGGCACGAGCGTCGGATTGTTGGGAATCATCAGCTCGGCGGGAGCCTTGACGGACGTAATCAGGATCCAATAGAAGGGGAACAGGATGCACACCAGGGCTGCGGCGATGAGCAGGCGCTGGATGACCTTCTCCGTCACGACCGGACCTCGGCACCCAGCACCTTGACGTAGATGAAGCTGATGCCCATGACACACAGAAACGTCAGCACGGACAAGGCGGACCCCTGGCCGAAGTCAAACTGGCCGAAGAGCTTGATGTAGGTCAGGTAGGAGAGGCTTTCCGTGGCGTTGCCGGGCCCGCCCTGGGTCAGCACGAAGATCAGGTCGAAGACCCGAAACGCGTCCAGGCTGCGAAAGAGGAGGGCCACCAGGAGCGTGGGCTTCAGCATGGGCAGCGTGATGTTCAGGAAGGCCTGCCAGCGGGTCGTGCCGTCGATACGGCCGGCCTCGTAGACCTCTTTCGATACGCCCTGCAGTCCGGCCAGGATGAGGAGGGCCATGAAGGGGGTGGTCTTCCAGACGTCGGCCACCACCGCGCAGAGGAGCGCCGTATGGGGGTCGCCCAGCCACAGGCGGGGCTGGGCGATGAGGTGGAGCCGGCTGTACAGGACCCCGTTCAACAAGCCAAAGTTGGTGTCGTAGATGAACTTCCACATGAGGGCCGACACGACGGTCGTAAAGGCCCATGGTACGAGGGCCGCGCTGCGGGTAAACCCCTGGATGCGGGAGGCCCGGTTCATGACCAGTGCCAAAGCCAGGCCCAGCACCGTCTCGGATGTCACGGTCAGGGTGGAGAAGACGACGGTCGTGCCCAGTGAATGCCAGAAGCGCTCCCAACGGAGGATGTCGATATAGTTCTGCAGGCCGCAGAACGGTCGTCCCAGGCCGGGAAACTGCAACTGGATGTGGTGAAAGCTCAGGTTGACCGCAGACAGGATGGGGTACACCGCGACCAGGCAGATGATGGCGGCGGCCGGGGCGATCAAAAGCCATCCAAGCTGCTTTTCGCTGACCTCGGGGGTCATGGCAGATCGTGGCGGGCCAGGCCCGGGCGGCTTTCGATATCGGACTGCGCCTGCCGCAGGGCTTGAGCGGGCGTCGTCTGGCCGTTGATGGCGCGGGAGACGTCGGCCTGCAACATGTCGGAAATCTGCGAGTAGTAGGGCGTGACCGGCCGGGGACGAGCCCATTCAAAGCACTCGTGGAACTTCGCCACCTCCGGCATGGCGGCCAGCACGCGGGGGTCGCCGTAGACGGGTTCCCGGGTCGGCATGAAGGCCGCTTCGAGCACCATCTCGGCTTGCGTGTGGGTGCTGGTCATGAAGTCGATAAAGGCCCAGGCCTGGGCCTTGTGCTGGCTATAGTGGGACAACATGAGGTTCCAGCCCCCGGTGCTGGCGGCCCAGGACCCGTGCGGCCCGTGGGGCACGCGGGTGATGCCGACCTTGCCCGCGACGTGGGAGGCCGGGCTCTTCTGCAGGATGGCCCAGGTGTAGGGCCATTCCCGCAAGAACACGCCTTTGCCCGCCATGAACAGGTTGAGGCTCTCATCCTCCTGCGAAATGTTGATGTCGGGCGCGGTGACCTGGTATTTGTTGCGCAGGTCGCACATGGTCTGCAGTGCTTCCAGATTCTGCGCACTGTCGACCACCACCCGTCCGTCGGGAGACAGGACGTCGCCCCCGTTGCCCCAGATGAACTCGAGAAAGTTGCAGACCAGGCCTTCGTATTGCTTCCACTGGCCCAGGTAGCCATACAGGTCTGGGGGCTGCTGCAGCTTTTGACAGTCGGTCACCAGCTCGTCCCAGGTCTGGGGAGGCTGGAGACCGGCACGGTCGAGCAGATCCTTTCGATAGTAGAGGACGCCGGCGTTGACGTACCAGGGCACGGCCCAGATGTGGCCGTCGCTCTGGCAGGCGGCCAGAGCCCCGTTCAAAAAGTGCTTCCAGTCGTCCTGCGGTAGGCGCCCCTCCAAGGGTTCAGCCCACCCGGCGGCACCGAACTCCGCCGGCCAGATGACGTCGACGGCGTAGACGTCGATGCTGGAGTCTTCGGCGATGAGGTAGGTGGCGTACTGGTTGTGCTCCGTATCGGATGCGGCCGGCATCTCCAGCATGTCGACCCGGATGTCGGGGTGCAGGGCCTCGAACTCGGCGATGCGGTGGTGGATGAAGTTGCCGTGGTCGGGGCCGTTGGCGAAGCGGATGACGGTGCGACCATCGTCGGAGCGGGCCGAGAGGGTGCACCCGCCCGCCATCGTCGCCAGGATCACGGCTGCCGCCAGTGCTATACGCCGCATGCTCGCCCTTCCGAAAAACGTCGAGGCCTCCCGTGGGGAGGCCCCGATGCTTTCTCCTGGCCGGGCGACAGCCCTGCTCAGGCGTTCTTGCGGCGGCGGTCGGCCAGCATGAGAAGGCCGCTCACGGCCAGGGCGACCGGGATGGCGGCGGAGTCTCCCTTGACCTCGGGCGCCGCGACCGCCGGGCCGAAGCTGACGTGGGTGGGGTCTACGAAGCTGGTCTGCTGGTAGCCCTCGAAAGTGAGGGTATCGAAACCGCTCAGCGTGACCGTGGTCGAGAAGTGCCTGAAGGCCGTGGTGTGGAAATTGGTGCAGTTGACCAGAACGGTCGGGGTTGGACAACCTGCGCGCCCGAACAACGCTTCGAAGTGATCTTCCCCGGGTGCATCGCAGCCGTGAATGTTCTTGCCCCAGCAGAACGACAGGGTAGCGGGCCCGGCACTATCGGTAAAGGTCTGGGAAACGACGTCGCAGTGCCCGCCAATCGCTCCGAAGGCAAACCCCGAACTACCGCAAATGTTTATCCCCTTGCCAAACAGATAAGCGCTGTCGCCACACCCTGCCGGCGTGACGCACCACCCGACGGGGCTCTGGACGGTGCCTGATCCGGGCGGGCATCTTTTGAAGCTAGGACAGCAGTTGAAGCAACCATTCTCAAACGGATGGACCAGAACGTCGGGAGCCACGGTCGGCGCAGCGATCGCTGGCCCTCCCAGCATCAACAAGCCGGCCACCGCCCCCAGCATGGAAAAGCCCTTCATGGTGATCCCCCCCCTCTCAATGCGTGCTCAGCCATTTGCCCGACCGGGCGGCTGTTCCTGCAGTAGCTTGTAAAAGCTTCCTCTGGCTGGCTGTTAGATTTGGGGTCAGGTCGGCCTGCTTCGGGCGCAACCGCTTGGCATGCTATTCGATCGCGACAGCCGCGGCTGCCGTCGTCAACGAGATACGAGTGCCGGTGGGGAGGGGAGCAGACTTCTCGGCGTGGGCGCGACGAAGCTGGCCGCACGCGGCATCGATATCGGTGCCCATCTCCTGTCGAACGGTGGATTTGATGCCGTACTGTTCGACAATCCTCTGGAAGTTTCGCACCTTGTTCATGGATGGGCGGCGGCCCTCATAGCCTTCGACCGGGTTGAGCGGGATGATGTTGACCAGGCTGTGCAGGCCCTGCAGCAACTGCCCCAACTGGTGGGCGTGCTCGGTCGCATCGTTGACCTCGTCGATGAGGATGTATTCGAACGTCAGTCGGCGCCCGGTGCCATCCTGATACTCCTTGCAGACCGCCAGCAGGTCGGCCAGCGGATACTTGACGTTGATGGGCATGATGCGGCTCCGCACCTCGTCGTTCGGGCCGTGGAGCGAAATGGCCAGGCGCAAGGGCCAGTTCTCCTGCGCCAGTTTGCGGATCTGGGGCACCAGGCCGCAAGTCGATACGGCGATGTGGCGCATGCCGATCTGCAGGCCCTCGCCATGGTTGAGCAGCTTGATGGACTTCACCAGGTTGGTGTAATTGGCCAACGGCTCGCCGATGCCCATGAAGACTATGTTGGCGACGCGCTCGCCGCGCGGGGCGATGGCTTTCTGGATCTGCAGCACCTGGTCCACGATCTCCCACGTCTTCAGGTTGCGCAGCAGGCCTGCCTGGCCGGAGGCGCAGAAGACGCAGTCCATGGCACAGCCCACCTGGGTCGATATGCAGGCCGTGGCCCGTTCGAACCCCAGGTGCTCCTCGAACTTCATGAGCACGCTCTCGACGGCCTGGCCGTCCGGCAACTGGAAGAGGTACTTCTCGGTCTGGCTCTCGGCCGACACCTGGCGCTCGACCAGCTTGAGCTGAGGTAGCGTCGCAGTTTCCGCCAGGCGAGTGCGGAGCGCCTTGGAGTAGTCGGTCATGGTGCTGAAGTCGTCGGCGTAGCGGGTATAGACCCACTTGATCAGTTGGCGGGCGCGGAACTTCTTCTCCCCGATGGATTCGAAGTAGTGCTCGAGCTCCTCGGGCAGCAGGTCTTTGAGGTTGGTGGCTGGCATGACGGCCCATTATAGCACTGTGCCGGTTTGGTAACAACCCGTCCTTTGTGCGAGCGCAGGCGGGCTGCTACACTGGTGAGGATGCAGAGTGTAACAGGGGTGGTAGCTCGTAAAGGGATTGCGACGGTGACCCGACCGGTGCCCTCGGCTGTCGACTCCGTGTCCCTGGGCGAGAGGCCCGTCGAGCCCGTCCCCGGCCTGGGCCTTCTGCCCACGACCAGTGCAAGCGAGTTGAAGCAGGCGTTGGGCCGCTTTCCGAGTTTGAACGCCGTGGTGTCGGTCCAGCCGACAGCCGATGGTACCACGCACCTCCTGGTCGCCGATCGGGGCGACGCCCTGGGTGAGAACCGCCTGGCCGGCGTCTACGGCGTGGTGGCCCGGCTGTGCAGCGCTCCCGAGTTGAAGAATGAGAAGCTGCCCTTCGAGGCCCCCCAGCAGATCGAGCCCAACGTGTACGACGTGCGGTTGCCAGACGCCCAGACCGTGGCTACCGTCAGCCAGGCGCTGACCGAAGGCTTGCAGACCAACCAGACCGCCCAGCTCCAGGGCCTCCTCGACGGACTGCCCCAGGGTCGACGGGTGGCGCTCCTCCTGGGAGGGCCGTCGAGCGCTGGCAAGAGCGGGATCATCGACACTTTGAAGCAGATGAGCCCGCATCGCAAAATCGTCTACTTCAGCGGCGACATGTTCTTTCGCAACGTCGATGACCCCAAGTACCCTCGAACGGCCGACGGTGACCTCAATCTCGATAATCCTGACGCCATGCACATGCACGAGATGGCATCGGCCATCGCCCGGCTCATCAGCACGGGAGAGGCCGACCTGCCCCGCTTCGATTTCACCAAGGTGCCGACCGGCGGCCCGGTCAAAGGGTACACCGGCCAGCGACTGGCCGAGACCGAGCACGTGACCCTGGGGCCAGACGACATTCTCGTGATTGACTCCCTGCACGCGACGCACCCAGCGGTGGTGCAGCAACTGTCGGGCCTGGCGCACGCCAGCGTCTATCTCGACACGCCCAGCGCCAACATGCGGCTGGTGCGGCGCATGGTGCGGGACGCCGAG
>DASYBA010000449.1:0-4157 GCA_036501005.1 Candidatus Xenobia bacterium
CTCGGGTGCGCCTTCCACCGCCAGCGTCCCTTTGACCGCCCACATCTCCACGGGAAAAGAGCGTGCGCCCCGGTGGGCGCCGAGCGTGGGACCCAGGGGATATCCCAGGCCTGAGGTGATGGCGGCGGTTGGCTCCGACACGTCGGCTAGCCGGGTGAGGTGGGAAGCCGAGACGGGCTGGCCACCGGGGGCTTCCAGTCCTTGCCCAGGATGACGATCATGCCGACCCCGGGATCGAGCTTCAGGTCGAGAGGCACATCGTCCATGTACCCCTCCTTGAAGCTGGGCAGCAACTGCGGTGCCATGTCGTAGAGATCGGGATCCCGGGTGTGCACCAGCATCTGGGTCGGCGTATCGCCCACCTTGGGCGGGAGGGCGTCGACCTTGACCACGTGGCAGCCCGTCTTCTTCTCGAACTGGCGGCTGAACGTGGAGGCGACTTGCTGGCGAGACTTCGGGGCCAGCACGATGACGTCGACGTCTTGCGGCTTGAGGGTATTCTCGCCCAGGAGCACGCTCTTGACGATCGCCGCAATGCTCTCCGTCGAAGGCGGCGTGATGACTGCCTGCCCGCCGACATAGGTGTCGTCGCCATCGATGCGACCGCCCTTGATGCGGCGGCGGTCAAAGTCCTGGTAGACCCGGGACAGGTCGACCATGTCGGCGACCGTCATGTCGGTCTCGACCGACTGTTTGAAGATGCCGGCCAGCTCTTCGACGAACTTCGGGCTCGCCATGTGCTCCGGCTTGCGGACCTCGGCAATGAGCGCCTCGATGAACTGTTGTTGGCGGCGCATGCGGCCCCGGTCGCCCTCCCAGTCGTGGCGGAAGCGGGCATAGCCGATGGCCTGGGCCGGGTCCAGGTGCTGCCAGCCCTTCTTCAGGTGGACGTGCAGATGGCCCCAGTTGTCGTCGTAACTCATGTCCTCTTCGACTTTGAGGTCGACCCCACCCAGCTCGTCGAGCAGCTTGTTGGCCCCGGCCAGCTTCACCACCACGGTGTGCTGGATGGGTACGTGGAGGAGGTGCATGACAGCTTGCTTGCTCAACATGGCGCCCCCATAGCTGAAGGCGGCGTTGATGCGATCCGAGCCGTGGCCGTGAGTCAGGTCGGCATACAGATCGCGCGGGATGGAGAGCATGCCGATACGCCTGCCATCCTTCTCCACGTGGAGCACGAACATGGTGTCGGAGCGGGCATCCTGGCTGGTCGGCAGGTTGGTGGCGTCGGTCCAGTTCAGATCGATGCCCAAGACGAGAATATTGAGCTCGGCTTGATCCTTGAACGCGACCTCGCCGGGGGGACCGAGGGCGGCCTGCAGTTCCGGTCCCAGCTCGGGTCCGGTGGGAGAAGCCGACACCGGGGGGGCTGGCATCGTCGCCACGGCCTCACCCGAGGTTTCCTGGATCTGCACGGGTTCAGTGGCCGTCGCGGCGGGCTGGACGGGTGCAGCCATGGAGGTAAACAGGCTCACGCCGGTCCACTTCTCGGTATAGTAGAACCCCCCAAAGACGACCCCGGCCGTCAGCGGCACCCCCACCAGGATGAACCCGAGGATGCGACGCCAGGGGCGGGACGGCCGCGCGGCAGGTACGCTCATCGCCGTAAGCTCTGCCGTCTCGGGGGCGAATCCTTCTGGACCGGGCCGTTCATGCGCAAATCTTTATGCCATGGCCTGCAGGGCGCAGATGAGGGCAAACGCCAGCTTCTCCGACGACTCCGCGCTCTTGCCGGTGTAGATGTTGCCGTCCTGCTGGACGTTGGCGCCGGTGTAGTCGACCCCCATGGCGGCGAGCGCTTTGCTCTCCGAGAAGTACTCGGTGGCCTTCTTGCCCTGCAAGATGCCGGCCTTGCCCAGCAGCGTTGGACCCATGTCGATGGCGCAAATGATCTTGTTGTGCGCGGCCGCCTCCTGCACGATGCGCAGGGCGTGCGGATGGTCGTACAGGTCTTTCACCCCGATGCCCCCCACGATGTAGAAGGCGTCGTATTGGGTCACGTCCACCTCCTCGAGGGTCATGTCGGGCTTGACCCGCGTCTGGCCCAGCCCGAAGACCAGTTTGTTGACGGCACAGGCCACCTTGACGTGGGCCCCCTGGCGATCCAGCATGCCGCGAGGACGACTGTATTCGTCGTCCTTGAACCGGGCGGGGGGAACGATCATCAGGACAGAACGGCCTTTGCAGTCAGCCATGCGACACCTCCGCGAAAAGTGGAACGAGATTCACCAGGAGGTTCCCGACCGCCTGCAGGCTGGAGACCGACACATGGTCCAGCGTGTCTCTCTCCGTGTGCCAGTAATCGCCCGGGCCCTCGCCGTCGCCAAAGTCGACCAGCAGTGCGGCCGGGATGCCCGCCTCGAGGAAGGGGATGTGATCGTCGAGGAGCGCCAGCGGGGGACCCGTCATGAGGCCCGGAGCGGCCTGTTCGATACGGTTCTGCAGCCAGGGCGTGCTGTGTGCCTCGCGACAAAGGCGCAGGGCGGGGTCACCGACCATGTCGATGATGACCGCCGTCGCGGCCTGCGGGTACTCCCTGACATAGCGGCGGCTTCCGTAGAGGCCGACGCCGTCTTCTTCTCCGGACAGGGCTTCTTCACCGTCGAAGAACACCAGTGCGACGGGCGTATCGGACGGCAGAATGCGCGCCATCTCCAACAGCACCCCCACGCCGGAGCCGCCGTCGTTGGCGCCCACGAACGTCCGGCCGCGGAGCCGGATGGTGTCGTAATGGGTGCCGAGCACCAGCGGGCCGGAGGCTTTGCGCCGTGCGATGACGTTTGCCATGTCGGCGGCGTGCAGGAGGGGCCCCGCGCGAAAGGACTGAACCTCGACGGTCCATCCACAGGCGGCTAGATGGTGGCTGATGAAAGTCCGAGCCGCGCCATGCCCGGGGCTGCCCGGGCAGCGGTTGCCCAGACCCACCAACGTTTCCACGTGGCGCCAGGCGGCCTGGCCATCAAAGGACATCATATAGCATGTTCACGACCGGCGCCCGGCAGAGTGGGGTGCGAATTGCACTGAACACTCTGCCGGGCGGTCAGCCGGTGAAGGTCAAGGTGTACGTCCTGAGCTGAACGACCCCGGTGCGGGCCAGGGCCGTTCAAGATATCGCCGTTAGGTCGAGGCTCAGAGACCGAGGTGGTGCTTGAACTTGTCCCACCAGTTCTCCGGCGGCGCCTGCGGTTGAGGCTGGGCCTGGGGAGGATCGGCGGGGTCGTTGGTGTTGTCGCCATCCGGCGCCTGGGTCGGATCGGCCGGGGTCGGGTCCGAAGTCGGATCGGCCGGGGTCGGGTCCGAGGTCGGATCGGCCGGGGTCGGGTCCGAGGTCGGCGCTGGCTGTTGCGACGTCTGCGATTCCTGCGTGTACAGGTAGGCGTTCAGGTCATCCAGGCTGTTGATGGCCTCCCAGTCGCCGTTGGGCGGATGGAAGTAGATGCCCTGGCCGTTGCTCAGGTCGCTGAAGGCGTCGTTGCCGTTGATCTGCTGGCCCGGGTTGGTCGGGTCGAAGTTGTCGTAGGCCTGGTAGACACCGGCAGTCGGATCGTAGTTCGGATCGTTTTGATCCTGGGCCGGAGCCGCCATGGTGTTGAGGATCTGCTCGTACGCTGCGTTCGGATCGTTGTACTGACCCGGATCGTCGGGCGGGGGCACCGGGCCGATCGGATCGCCGGTGACCGGGGAGACGACGTACACCGGCTGGTCCCAATCGTAGGCGGCCAACTGGCCCATCTCAAAGCCGAACCAGAAGTTGTCGCCACAGTAGAAGCCGTGGTCGTGGCGATCCCAGTCGCGGCCGCAGTCGTCGTCGTGCCAATGGCGCACGTCGGTCTTCTGGTTGCGCCAGTCGTGGTCTCTGTCGATGACCGCGGTGCGAGTGTCGGGATGGTCCTTCTGAGCCTTGGTCACCCAGCCGCCCTGCGGGACCTTGTAGTCCTTGCCGCCGTCATGCACGGTGTGCGTGGGCTGAGCCTTGGGCGGTGCGGGCTTCGAGGGCCTGGGCGCCGGACCCGGGGGCTTCGGACGCGGGCTGGGATGCGGGTTCGGATTGGGATGTGGATGTGGGTTCGGATTGGGATGCGGGTTCGGATTGGGATGCGGGTTCGGATTGGGATGCGGGTTCGGATTGGGATGCGGGTTCGGATTGGGATGCGGGT
>DASYBA010000450.1:0-5198 GCA_036501005.1 Candidatus Xenobia bacterium
TTCCTGACGGTCACCCGCCTGACCATCGTCAAGAACGTCCAGACCGCCATCGAGGCCGTCCGCGGTCTGCCGGGGGCCCGCCTGGTGGTGGCCGGGGCCGGGGACGAGCGGGCTCGGCTCGAAGCACAGGCGAAGGGCGCCCCAGTGACCTTTGTAGGCCCGGTGGACGAAGCTGAAAAGGCCACTTTGCTGCGGGATTGCCGCGCGGTGGTGTACATCCCCATGGACGAGCCTTTCGGCCTGGTGGCCCTGGAGGGGAGCCTCGTCGGCAAACCCGTGGTGGCGTCGAATCACGGTGGCCTGCCGGAGATCGTCGACCACGAAAAAACCGGCTTCCTCGTCCCGCCCGGGGACGTCCAGGCCGTGCGCACGGCCATGGGGCGCCTGCTGCAAGATGGAGCCCTGGCCGAGGGGCTGGGACGGGCCGGGCAGGAGAGCGTGCGCCACCGCTACGCGCCGGGGGCGTATGTCGAGAAGCTGGAGCAGGTCCTGGCCGAGGTCGCTGCGGCGTGATCAAGGTCGGCGTGGACGTCACCTGGCTCCCGCACGACCAGCGCGGCATGGGGCGGTTTGTCCGCTCCATCATCGAGGTGCTGCGCACTGAACCCGAAGTGGCACTGACCTATACCAGCCGGCGCCCCCAGGAAACCCGCCTGGGCCCGGTCCTGGGTCAGGATGTCCCGGTGCTGGGTTGGAAGAACCCAGGCCTGGAAGGGCTGGACGTCTGCTGGTATCCGTGGAACCGTATCGACGTGCCGGCGCCCACTCGGCGCGTGGTGACCATCCACGACACCGGCGCCGTCGACTGGCCCGTCCCGGGCCGTTTGGCCTTCCTGGACAATCGCAAGGCCCGCCGCATGCTGGAACAGGCGGTGGCTCGAGCGCATCGGGTGATGACCGTATCGCAGTTCACGAAGGGACGTATCGAGTCGCTGTTTCGCCCCGCCGCGGTCGACGTCGTCTCCGAGGGCGTCTCTGCCGATGGGCCCGTGGAGCCCGTCCCCGTCTCCCGCCCCTTCGTGTTGTACGTCGGGGCGGTCGAGCCCCGGAAAAACGTCGCGGGGTTGTTGGAGGCCTGGGCTCGGTTGGTGGCAGAGGGTCGTGTGGGCGACCGCGTGCTGGCCTTGCGGGCCGATCCGCCTTTGCCGCCGGGGCCTCAGGTCGTGTCTATCACGGGGGTGTCGGAAGCCGGCTTGCGGTGGCTCTATCGCAACTGTGACGCCTTCGTGATGCCGTCCTTCTATGAGGGTTTCGGGCTGCCCCTGCTGGAGGCCATGGCGGCCGGCGCTCCCGTGGCGTCGTCTCGGGAGGCGTCGTTGCCCGAGGTGGGCGGCAAGGTCCCGGAGTACTTCGACCCTCGCAATATCGAAGACATGGCGGCGGCGATCGAACGAACGCTGAACGATAGCGAGCGTATCGAACGGATGCGATCGGCCGGCCCCAAGCAGGCTGGCTTGTTCACGTGGGAGCGAGCCGCCCTCCTCGTCCTGGAGTCGCTATTCGCCACCGCAGAAATGGCCGGCGTCTAGCCTATTCACCGAGGATCGGGGTTACATGCGGTCGCCGGTGTGGACGTCCCAGGGGCCCAGGCTCGATAGATCGCCGCCGATTTCGGTGCATCGGCCGGCATGGGCCGGAAGCACCGTCAGAAAGCCAGGGAGCGGCTTGAGGCCCAGAGCGGCGCCCTCGTCTCGTCGGTCCGGTCGAGTCGTGTAGAAGAACAACTGTCGCTGGTGGGACTGGGCGCGGGCGAGCAGAGGCGCCAGCAGGATCGAGTCTGTCTCGATGCGGTCCGACGTCTCGCTTTCTTCGATGACCGCCCAGGCGTCGAGGCTCCCCAGGCACCGTGTCGGGTGGGGACGGTCGAGAAACTGGCTTTGCCAGGCTGCCAGGTCGGGGTAGACAAAGTGTACAGCGTCGGCTGGGGGGGGAGGGGGTGATGGCCGACCGCGCCACTGGGGCAATGGGGGAGCTTCGACCACCGGGGTCTCATGGGTCGATACGACATACCAGGAGGGCACCAGGACCGACCCCGCGGCGGCCAGGCGGCGGTAGCTGGGGTTGGTCTCGGTGACAAACGCCAGGAGCACAGCAGCTTCCCGCCGGACGCACGCCTCCACAGAAGCCTGGATGATGCGGGTGAAGCAGCCCTGGCCGCGGGCCTCCGGGAACGTCCACGAGCCCGTCATGATGCCGGCCTTGAAAGGGCGGCCCTCGGCGGTCTGCAGGAGTCGATACGTGACGGCGGAACCGGCGATGAGTCGAGCCTGGTCGTCGTGCAGGATCATCAGGTCGGCGGAACCGGCCCCGGCGTCTCGGGTGAAACACCAGTCGTACATGGCCTGCCCGCCCCAGTCTGGAAAACAGCGGTTGAGAGCCTCGAGGTAGGCCGAGACGAAGTCCGGGGGGTTCCACGTGACGGTCATGGCTCGAGGTGGCGGTGCATGTCGCCCATGCTCGTCCACCACAGGGAGTCGCCGTATCGGTTCTCGAGGTCGGTAAACAGGTGATGCAGGCGGTCTCGATACGACTCGTCCAGACCGTCGAGAGACACGTGACCCATGGCCTGCTTGACGATGTGCGCCTTGATGCCGAGAAGACCGCCGGCCGTGATGACAGCGTGTGCCCGCGCGTCGTCTGACGTGGCCTGGAAGTTGGAAGTGAAGTGCAGAAGCCGCCGCTTCTCGTTGACGACGAAATCGGGATAGATGAACTCGGGGTGAATCAGCGAGACGCCCCGCACGCCGCTCATGGCGGTGCGAGCCGTGGGCGACACGGGCGTGTTGATGTCCCGGGCGGAGGCGACGTACCGCAGTCCGACGTCCATCATGGCCTGTCCCAGGCTCTGCGGCAGGTTCCAGCCGGGCGGGTTCATGCCCAGGGACATGGGAACACCCGCCTGCCGGAAGATGCCCACCGCCTTCTCCAGCATGGCGCGGCACTGGTCGGCGTCCTGTTCCTGGAACTCGACAGGGATGCGAGGCCCCTTGTGCACGTGGTGGAGGCCGTGCAGCGCGGTCTCGGTGCGAGGCAAGGATTTCAGGTAGCGAATGAAGTGCGGATGGCGGTCCAACCGCATGGTGCCCTCCGGCAGGATGGGGGCGAGGTAGAAGTGGTCACGCACAACCGGCACGCGAGCCAGCCACTTTCGTGTGGGCACGGGCGAGATCTCCCGCCAGTCAGGCGTCGTGAACAACGTCACCCGCAGCTTGGGGTGGCGGTCGAGAAGCCAGGCCAGGTGCCCCAGCGCGCCCCGCTCCATGTCGCCGCCCGCCTCGTAGGCGTCGGTCGACTTGCCCGGGAAAACGTCGTCAATCGTGAAGCAGACCGCCCCCCGCTTGCCCTCTGGCAGCCAATTCAGCACCCGCCCGTCTTAGGTGCGGCGCCGTCCCCCTCCTGCCGATCCAAGCCGGGGCCCCCGCGGGGCCCCAGCGACAGTCACGCAGTGGCCCCCGCGACAGGCGGGCCATGGCACAGGGAGTAGAGTGGGCAGATCCAGCACCAGCCGATGCGATCCCCACGCAGTGGGCATCGGCCCGACAAGAGACCCGACAGGGTGGATCGATAAGTCAGGAACGGCCAGGCGCAGGGCGCAGGGCCGCCTCCTGTGGATGCGAGCGACAAGCTCATGGAAGACCTCCAAAGCGTGGATGTGACCCGCACAGGGTATCAGCGCCTTGTGAACGTCGTGGTGCTCAGCCTGGACTACCGCGTTGTCTTTTTGTTAACGATTTCGATATCGGTCAACCGCAGGCCAGGAATCTGCGCCAGGCGCACGTTGGGCATGATGTACTCCGCCACGCCCCGCCGACCATCCGCCTGGAGCGTGTAGCCCTGCCCCGTGAACAGCTCGCGCAGGTGCACCACGTGGTACAGAAAGTCCCGCACCTCCACCAGGGAACCCGAGGCGGCATGAAGCCTTTTCACGGTCATGTAGCGGGGGTCGGACGGGTCGAGAGAGGTGAACGAATACCCCCCCATGCGTTCGATAGCCAGGAAATCGTGGCTCTTCAAGCCCGCCCGCTGGGCAGCCACCTGCCCTGCCACTTCCGGGTAGGCGTGTTCCACCATCGTCAAGACGTTGTCCCAGGTGGCGGACTTTTCTCGCGTCCCGCGGGGCCACACCGCCAGCTTGTAACGATCGCCGGCCTGCAGGCTCTGGGCGATGTAGTCGGGGGTATATCCGATACGAATCAGTTTGTCGTGGCCGTTCAAGCCTTCGAGAGCCCGGATGCCGTCATCGTCCATCAGCATGACGACCCGGCGGTCCTGGTCGGCGGTGAGCGTGGTGAAGTCGGATGGCTGCCGGCCCCGCAGGAGGCGGCCGGTCAGGGGTGCGGCGGTCACGGCAGCGGCCATGACCAGCCACAGGAAGACCTCAAAGCAGCCCGCGAACCACTTCTTCGTTGACATAGATCGGATCGTCCCCCTCCAGGGCCAGTTCATCGAAGCGATCGAGGCTGGTATCGTTGATCAAGTCCATGGCCCCCGCGGAGGGGAGCCCCACCTCGCCGGCCATGGTATCGAACTCCGCGGGACGCCACGACTCCCGCTCCAACAGGCGCTCGAGCAAGGTGCGATGGGCGGCCTGCAGCCCCGCCGCCACGGGCGACGGCGACGCCTCCTCCACGAAGATGCCTTCCAGCAGGCGCTCTACTTGCCGGGTCTCTTGCAGGCGGGCCTCCACCAGGCGGGCATCTAACCCCTCGGACGACCGCCCTCCGCCCGTCCCCGCCTCGTGCAGGGCACTGAAGACGGTCTGCGGATCGACGCCCAGGAGCGAATAGATCTTGCCGAGACGTTTCACCACGTCTGGGCGGGTGGCCCGGTCGTGCAACAGTTCCACCAGTTGCCGTGCCAGGGTGGCCTTCTGCTCGGGCGTCAGCCCGTGGAGCCCGCGAGTGGCCACCTGCGACGGCGGCCGGAAGCGCGTGTAGAGTGCGGCCGTGGCCTCTACCCGGAGCCGCTCTTCACCCTGCAGATCCTGAGCCGCCAGCAAGGCCAGCCGCTCTTGCTCCCCTTCGATGGCGAGTTCGTGCAGGATGGCCGCCCCCCAGCGAGCCAACACGAGACCCACTCGGGCAGCCTCCGAAGGCTGGTAGACCGTGCCGCGGGACGGCAGTTCAAAGCACACCACGCCCTCCGGCATGGGCGAGGTCGACACCCCACTGCGAGGGTCTGGCTCCATGCCGAAGCCT
>DASYBA010000451.1:0-4886 GCA_036501005.1 Candidatus Xenobia bacterium
ACCATGCCGTTGGAGAAGACGGGCACTGCCATCAAGGTCTGGGTGGCAAACCCGACGCCCAGGTCGATCTCGTCGCAATGGCGGTCGTCGATACCGACGCCGCTGATGACGACCGGTTGGCGGTGGATGAACACCCAGCCGCCGACGCTGTCCTCCTGCAGGGCATCCGGAATCTTGACCGTCTCGAGACCTCGAATATCTCGGAAATACAGCACCCGCTGATCCCGATCGAGCACCATCAGGCAGGCCGCCTCTACGTCGAAGAGCTCGCCTGCGTTGGAAAGAAGGGTCTCGGCGATGACTTCCTCGGTCAGGTTGGCGTGCATCGCCGAGCCCAGCAGGCACAACCGCTCAAGAATGCGACCGTCCAATTCCTCGTCGTCGGTGAGATCGAGGGCAGAAACATCGAGGGGCGCGGCATGGCTGACCGGCGACAGGTTGGCGGGGGCAGCCGGAGCCGCGGGAGCGGGCGCCGGCGGGCCTGCGACGACGGGCGGAGCCGCCGGCACCACGGCGGGAGCCGCCGGCACCCCCGCAGGAGCACCGTGCTTGAGTCGATTCGTCTCACCGGAGGTCATGCCCGGAGTGCCGCCGGGTGCGGCGGTATGGAGCAGCCGGTTGGTGTCGGACGAAGCCAGCACCGCCGGGGCCGCTTTTTCCAGTCGGCCCGTGGTGCCACCGATGAGGCCGCTGTCGCGGCGAACGCCCAGTTCCTCGCCCGCCGCGACGG
This sequence comes from Candidatus Xenobia bacterium, assembly GCA_036501005.1. Lineage (GTDB taxonomy): Bacteria > Vulcanimicrobiota > Xenobia > RGZZ01 > DASYBA01 > DASYBA01. The sequence continues at coordinate 731 of DASYBA010000451.1, forward strand.
CCGGTACCGTCGCAGGGGCTGAGGCTCCGCCCCCACTCCAGGCCGTTCCGCCGCTCGGCCCGAACATCCGGCCTCCTGCGGCCGGAGGGCGGGCGGGCACGACCGCGGGGGGAGTCTTGACAGCTGCCGGTGGTTCCGTCGGCGCCGTCCGACGGAAGGCATCCGTGCCTCCGCCCCGAGTCTGGATGCCGGCCTCCTCCAGCAAGCCACCGGTCTCCGGCCCCTGGTAGACCTGCCGCTCGTTCATGAGCGAAATGCGATTGCGGGCGGGGGCTGCATCAGCCCCTCGGATCCAGCCCTTGGCGGGCGCTGCCGCCGGAGCCGATGGCCCCGCCGCGACCGGTGTGCGGGCGGGGGGGGCGGCGGGAGAGGTGGCAGGGCTCTTGGGGGTAGCGCGGGCCGGTGACGGTCCACCCGCCCCCTTCGCATACACCTTGGCCTGCGTCTCTTCCAGGTCGCCCGCATAGGCGACTCGCAGCGACACGTCAAAACCGGTGCGCATTTTGATGTAGTCCCGGGCGAACGCGTCGGTGGGGTCGATCATGGCGACGACGACCCGCTCGTGCTCGCGGCCCGTGCAGATTACGCCATAACGATTCGACATGGCCGACGGCAGAATGCGGGCCACGTCCATGTCAATGCTGGTGTCCAGCAGGTCCATGGACGGCACCTGATACATGGCCGACTTCAAGGTGAGCAGGTCGCCCTTGGAAATAATCTCATGGTTGACGACCAGCTTCTCGAAACCCTGACGGGTGCCGTCGGTGGCCTCCCAGACCTCTCGGATCTGGGTCTTCTTGATGAACCCCTGGTTCACCAAAAGCGTCATCAGTTTTTGACTGGAATCGTCCACACGACCTCTACCGCTTACCCGGTTGGGAGCCTCTTCAGTGTCCCAAGCAGAGATTCTGTGTGCTGCCCACAGCACCTCCACACCGATAGGGATCCCAGATGGCGCCTAGAAGTATCTGCTCTCTGCCTGGTCTCAAGAAAGGAATCTGCATGTCACCAGAAGCCGAATCCTGCCAGCTCACCGACGACGAAGTTCTCGGTGCGCTCTATGTGGCGGGCATTGCGGTCAACGAAGAGTCGCCCCTCGCCGGCCTGGTCACGGGGTACGTGTCAGCGCCCGCCCCTGAGCCCATTCAAGCCAGTCTGCATCGGAAGGGCGTGCTGACCGCGCCCAACGCCCTGGCTCGAGAGTGGTCCGAAGTGTTCAAGACCCTGGCCCAGCCCCTGTGGAGCCTGGCGATCGTGCTGGGGTCCAACGAAGGGTACACGTTTTACGAGTATTTCAGCGGCGGTTCCTTGCGCGGCCCCCGGCTGGTCTGTCATCGCAGCACCGAAGAAGGCGTACGCCAGGTCAGTTTCTTCTACGGCCTGGACGCGCTTCTCGAACAGCTCGGCGAGACGGTCGAAGTCACCGCCCCCATCGCCCGCGCCATGCCGATTGGCGAATTCAGCCCGCGGGAGTTCATGGTCGCTTGTACCCTCCTCGACGTCTACCGGGAGCGCTACTTCCGATCGCTCCTCGAGCGCCAGCCGAGCACGCCGCTCGATTTCACCCGAGACGATCTCATGCAGCTTTTCCACGACGGGCTGGGGAGCGACGACACCCGGTGGTTTGTGACGCTGTGCAATGCCTCCCTGCCCTTTGAGTTCAACCTGCAGGCTGACGATCTGACCGAGCTGCTGGCCACCATGGAAGAGCGCGGCTGGGTGGAGACCTCCAACGGCCACGATTACCGGATGGGCGAATCTCTGGCTGACCTGAGCCGGTTGTTGCTCCTGCCCAGTTCCTTTGCTGCCTTCAAGGTCGAGCAGGTGCTGGATGGCCAGGGTCAGCAACCCCGCAGCCTGTCGGCTGTCCGCACGCCGCAGACTATGTGGGTGCTCGAATACCACGCTCGCGATGACGGTCCGGTCAAGGTCGTCCTGAACTGTATCCAAGGTCACGACCTGCACCCCTTGCTGGGTGAAATCATCGATGATGCCGAGAGCCGTACCCCCGCCCTCATGGCTCGGCTGCAGTCTGCTCCGCCTCGACCGGCTCCCGCCCCGCCTGCTTCCGGGCAGGCGACGCTGCTGCCGGCCATGGCCCCCGGCGGGGGTTTTCTCCCCCCCACCCCGATGCCCCCCGTCTCACCGCCGGGCCTGAGCAATGGACCATCCCTGCTCCGACGTCGCCCAGACGGGCCCATCTCATCCGGTATGCCCCTCGTCGACGACCAGGCCCCCACGGTCGCCTGGGGCATGGATGCGCCGTTGGGCGACGTCGCCATTCCCACCGTCCCGCGCCCCCCCGATGGAGACGTCACCTGCGTGCACTGCGGCCAGGCCATCAACCGATCCAAGAAGTTCTGCCGTGGGTGTGGCGGCGCCACGTCCGACTCGTTGCGGGCCGCGGCGGCGACCACGGAGTCGCTGGTGGCATCGACGCCGGGCCCTCGTAGCCTGGTGGGCGAGCCCCCGTCGGGCGGGGGTTGGTCGGGTCCCCCGCAACCCCCTCCGGGGCCGCCGCCCCCAGCGCCTTGGGGCGGGCCGGCCGGCCCGCCCGGCGGATTTCCTCCCGCGCCCGCCGGACCGCCCTGGGGCGGCCTGCCGCCGGCCCCGACGCCCCCTGCATGGGAACCGGCTCCCCTGCCATCTCTCCCGCCCGGCCCTCCGGCCTGGGGGCCCGCCGGTCCGGGGCCCGGCATGGGCGCTCCAGCGCCGCCCGGTTACCCCCCTCCGGGCTCTCCCGCCTATCCGCCGGCCTACCCTCCCTCGGGGCCCCCTGCTCCCGCGCCGCCCCCCGCCTTTGGCGGTTTCACTCCGGCGCCGCCGGCGGCTCCCTCGGGCGGCATGGTCCCGTGTCCTGTCTGCCACAACCTGGTCAGCGAGCGAGCCAAGTTCTGCGGCCATTGCGGCTCCAATATCGTGCAGCAACGGCCGGAAGCCGCCGCTCCTCCCGCTGCCAGCTCGTCGTGCCCCGGTTGCGGCTTCAAGAGCAGCAAGCCGACCACGTTCTGTCCCAATTGCGGAACCCGCATGACCTGAGGAGGTCGTTCCATGTCGCCTCGATATAGGGTATTGCTCTTTGTTGTCGCGGTCTTCCTGACCGTGATCGGAGGAGGTTGGTGGGTCCTGCACCAGGCACCCGCAGCGCCGCCGCCTGACACCCCCACCGCCGCGGAGCCCGCTGAATCTGTACCGGGCGAGCTGCTGGTGGAGATCCACGCCGATCGGGTGGCCCAACTGGAAGCCGATGCGCCCCACTGGGGTGGCCACGTGGTGATCGGGCCGTGGTCCAGGATGGACGACGAGGTCATGGCTCGCGTGCTGGTCGCTCCCGGCCAGGAGGATACCGCCGCCGCGCAGGTCCGCCGGGAAGCGGGCGTAGACAGCGTTGAGCGGGACTACATCGCCCACGCCTACGCCATCAAGAAACCGGATGATCCGCTCTACCCCTACCAGTGGAACATGCGCAAGGTCGGCGCCGAGGAAGCGTGGCGCGGCAGCACCGGGCAGGGCGCGGTCGTGGCCGTCATCGATACCGGCGTGGCCTATGAGAACTACAAGCAGTTCCACCGAGTGGAGGACATGAAGGCCGAGACCTTCGTGCCCGGCTTCAACGCCATCAACGGCACCGAGCATGCCAACGACGATCACGCCCACGGCACCCACGTGGCGGGGACCATCGCCGAGGCCACCCACAACGGCATCGGTGCGGTGGGTCTATCGCCGGATGCGAAGATCATGCCCATCAAGGTGCTGAGTGGCAGCGGCGCCGGCAGCTACGGCGCCATCTGCGACGGCATCCGCTTCGCCGCCGACCACCACGCCAACGTGATCAATATGAGCCTGGGCGGGCCCATGGGCACCATGGCCCTCAAAGATGCCTGCCGCTACGCCTATCGAAAAGGTGTCACCATCGTGTGTGCCGCGGGCAACAGCGGCTCGACCAACACGGGGTATCCGGCCAAGTACGACGTGTGCCTGGCGGTGTCTTCCATCCGCGATGACAACACCTTGGCCTGGTATTCAAACCGGGGCAGTCGTATCGACATTGCCGCCCCGGGCGGCGACACTCGGGTCGATCAGAACAACGACGGCTATCCCGATGGCATCTTGCAGAACACCATCGCGGTGCAGGATCCCACCAAAGAAGGTTACT